>JAJYMZ010000163.1 GCA_021786615.1 Acidobacteriota bacterium | reverse complement strand
GGATGGCCTCCCGGTGTACATTGTAGCCACAATTCGTGGCCACGCATCTCAATCCAGCGTGATACGGAGATTTCGCAGCAGAGTTTTGTCCTCGGCTGAAAATTCCGCGGAAAACTCTGGGGAGAGGGGCTGCTGGGCTGCTTCATCGTTCTCAATGGAATGCCGGGTCACCATGGCTTCCAGCGACAGGGAAAGATCGAATCCAGCTGCTTGGATGCGGGTGGTCAGGTCGCGGCAGCGATGGTCCAGCACCAGGGCGCTCACCAGGGCCTCACCCAATTCATCCACGAGACCGCGCAGCTCTTCTGGGATGTCCATGGCGCCCTCCACATGATCATTGTAAGCCGGAGGGTTATGAAGCGGGGCCCATGCCCTTAACCTGCGATCTTGGCAATCAAGCCCAGGACCGCCGGAAAGCCTCTACAAGCCGGGCAGGGTCAGGCGTATTCCTGAGCGCCCGGATAAGTGCAATGCCATCCAGCCTTGGATGGAGAAGGGCCGCCGCATTCATGGACGTGATCCCACCCAATGCCAGGACGCGGGGACCCTTTGGGATTTCATCCAGCACCCGGTGGATCCGCTCCACCCCCCAGGGCACGCCTTTGCCGGGGACGTCGAAGATAGGGCCAAGCAGCAGCTGGGCGCATCCGATTCTGGAAGCAAGTTGTGCTTCCGAATGTACGGGGCGAGAAAGCCGGCACAGCACGGATGGAACGTCCGGATAGATCTCTGGCGCATGCAGTCCGCAACCCGCCGCCAGCGCCACGTCCAGGCGCCCGTTGATCCACAGTTCCAAATGCGGCGCGAGATCCTGTACCCGACGCGCGAGGTCCAGCAAAGGCTTTGCATCGAGCTGCCTTTCACGGATCATCACCGCATCAATGCCGGAGGCCAGCAACGCTTTCCAGTTTACGGCTTCGAATCCCAGGCCAGGGGTGATGGCGAGAATGAACATGGTGGTAGCTTACCCGGTGGGGTTCAAGTCTTGTCGTTGGGGCAGCAACCCGCGGCCTCGAGGCGAGCCGTGGATTCGGCGAAATATTGCTTCTGGATCCAGAGCGCCACGCCCACCAGGCCGATGAGCACGGGCACTTCCACCAGCGGGCCGATGACCGCCGCGAAGGCCGCGCCATGGGCGATGCCGAAGGTGGCCACGGCCACGGCGATGGCCAGTTCGAAATTGTTGGAGGCAGCGGTGAAGCTGAGGGTCGCGCTTTGGGGATAGGTGGCCCCGGCCTTCTTCGACAACCAGAAACTCACCAGGAACATCACCACGAAGTAGATCAACAAGGGCAGAGCGATGCGAAGCACGTCCAGGGGCAGCTTCACGATGGCATCGCCCTTGAGGTTGAACATGACGACGATGGTGAAGAGCAGGGCCACCAAGGTCATGGGGCTGATCATCGGCACGAAAACCGAGTGGTACCAATCCAGGCCTTTGACCTTTCCAAGGATGAATCGCGTGAGGAAGCCCGCCGCGAAAGGGATGCCCAGGTAGATCCCCACGCTTTTCGCGATGTCCAGGATCGTGATGTTCACCACCGCTCCCGGCAACCCCAGTTTCGCCGGGAGCACGGTGATGAAGAACCACGCGTACACGCTGAAGAACAGCACCTGGAAGATCGAATTGAAGGCCACCAGCCCCGCGCAGTATTCGGCATCGCCCTTGGCCAGGTCGTTCCACACGATGACCATGGCGATGCAGCGAGCCAGGCCGATGAGGATGAGCCCGATCATGTATTCGGGCCGGTCCCGCAGAAAGAGCACGGCCAGCCCAAACATTAATACCGGCCCTATGACCCAATTCTGAAGCAGCGAGAGCCCGAGCACTTTTTTATTCTGAAATACGAGGTGCAGTTCTTCGTATTTCACTTTCGCCAGGGGCGGGTACATCATCAGGATCAGGCCCGCTGCCAAGGGAAGGCTGGTGGTGCCCACGTTCCAGGCATTGATGGCACGGTTGAAACCAGGCATCGAATATCCCAGCACTACCCCCAGCCCCATGGCGAGGAAGATCCAGAGCGTCAGGAAACGGTCGAGGAATGAAAGCCTTTTCAGGGGGGCCGAGCTCATGTCAATCCGGCCTCCTGGCGCTGATCACGGCGCTGGTGACGAAATCGCTGGGCGCCATTCCGCTCGGCAATTCCTTCAGGATCTCGGCGTGCAGCGGATCGGTCGGATCCAGCATGGCGTTGATGGCTTCGCCGTGGGTTTCGATGGATATGGTCTCGAGACCAGCTTCCTGCGCCATGCGCTCCACGTTCGCCAGCAGCGACGCCCCAGCAATGCAGCCCACGTACGCGGCCACCTGCGATTTCACGGGATCCGGCAAGGGGCGCAGCAGCACCAGGTCCGAGATGGAAACCCGGCCGCCAGGCCGCAGCACCCGCGCGATCTCGCGCCATACGGCCGGCTGGTCAGGACTGAGGTTCAGCACGCAATTCGAGATCACCACGTCCACGGATGCGTCCGGCAGAGGCAACTGCTCGATTTGCGCAAGGTGAAACGTGACGTTGTCCAGACCGGTGCGGCGGCGGAAGGCGGCGGCATTGGCACGGGCCTTGGCCACCATCTCGCGGGTCATGTCCACGCCGATGGCCCGCCCCGCGGCACCCACTTTCGAGGCCGCGATGAAGACATCAAAACCCGCGCCGCTGCCCAGGTCCAGGACCGTTTCCCCGGGCTTCAACGAAGCCAGGGCGGTGGGGTTGCCGCAGGAAAGGCCCAGGTTCGAGCCTTCGGGAATCGCGGCCAGTTCCGTGGCGGAATAACCCAGGGCAAGGGCGAGGGTGTCGCTTTGGGGGTCTCCACCGCAGCACCCCGAGGTGGAACCGCAGCATCCCCCGCCGCCGGAGGCGATGCGGCCGTAGGCATCCCGGACGATGTCATGGACGTCCGCGGGACTTGGATTCTGGAATGAAGACATGGTCAACTCCTGTGTGAAATCCGCAGCTGCGGAGACGATGGGTCGGGTTGGATCACTCCTGCAGCGTGACCCACTGACGCATGCGATGGTTCAGGTCATCCCGCACGCGGCGGAAGTGGCCGAGAATTTCCCGCTCTGATCCGAAAAACTTGGCGGGGTCCGGCAGGCCCCAATGCTCATGGAAGACGTGTCGAGGCAGCATCGGGCATCGGTCCCGGGCATCCCCGCACAGCGTCACCACCCGATCGAAGGAATCCAGCGGATGCCCGGCGGCCAGCAGCTCATCCAGGGTTTTGGAATGAAGATCGGCGGGCAGTTGGCCACCCTCCTCCATCACCTGGAGCATCACCGGGTTGAGGCCGTGGGCCTCCAGGCCGGCGGAATGGATCTGCCAGTCCGGCCTCAGGCGGCGCAGAAGAATCTCGCCCATTTGCGAGCGGCAGCTGTTGCCGGTGCAGAGGAAGAGGACCTTCATCGGGGAGACGGATTGAAGAATAGGCGGACTTTGAAGATGCCTTGCATGGGTGCCTCCTGTGGGCATAGATTCGAAAAATATGGAAATAGGTCTTTAAAAAAATCAGCAGCAGCTCTTGCCCTTGCCGCAGCAGTCCTTCCAGATGAAATCGCACAGGGCGTGCAGCGACTTGAAATCACATCGGTACAGGAGGAAGTTGCCGGACCGCTCGACCTTGACGAGATCGGCCTCGCTCAAGGTGGCGAGGTGATGGCTGAGGGTCGAGGCGGGGATTCCCACCTGGGATTGCAGTTCGCCCGCGGGCGTGCCTGTCTCCGGCCCCTTCACCACGGCCCGGAGGATGGCCAGCCTCACAGGATGGCCCAGGGCCGCGAGCCGTTCGGCATTGCGCTCCAGCAGCTTGGGCATCAGGCCCTCCAGAAGCTAATTCTAAATAATTCGAATTAGGTTGCAAGGGCAAAATTCGAAAATACTCGAATTAGTTTCCAAGCTAGCTGTCGAGCTCCTCTTTCACGTCCCGTTGGCCCATTTCCACCAGTCGCTCCCGCGCCCGGGTGGCCCACTCGCCGGTGGAGTAGCTTTCCACCAGCTTCTGGAAATAGCTCTTGCCCTCCTCGCGGTACTTGGCGACTTCCTCTTTTGAAAAAGCGCCGAAGTCCAGCTTGTAGCGCGCGAGATCCGAAGGGCTCAGCTCCGTGAAGTCCTTCTTCTGGTACTTGGCCAGGAATTCCTTGTTGAACTGGGCGAGGACTTCCTGGGTGACCAGTTTCTTGCGCAGGGCCTCACCTAAATAGAAGTAGGCCCGCTCGCGATCCACGTATTCTGGGTAGGTCTGGAGCAGCCCCTTGAGGCGATTTTCGGCCGCAGGGTAGTTGTAGGTGTTCACATAGAAGATGCCCACCAGCAATTCGTGTTCTGCGATGCGCCGCCAGCACTGGGTGACCTTGGTTTTGGCCTGCTCGGCATAGGTGGAGCCGGGGCTTTCCTTGAGGAGCTGCTGGAACGTCTCCAGGGCTCTTTTGGTTTCCGCCTGGTCCCGATCCGCGGATTCGATGGATGCGTAATGGCAGAGCGCGATGTGATAGAGCGCGTAGTCGCGCTTGTCGCTGCGGGGGAAATAGTTCAGGAAGCTCTGGTATTCCACCTGGGCTTCGGGGTAGTTGTTGGTGGACCCGAAGAAATAACTGTCCGCCAGGAGGAGCTTGGCCTTGGGGAATTCAGGGGTGGAAGGCAAGTATTCTTCGATGAGCCTCAGGTCGGCGCGGCCTTGCTCCCACTTGCCCTTGCGCAGCAATGATTCGCCTTTGGCCAATAGCTCCGGCGCGGTCTGGCCATGGATTTTGTCCACGACCTTGGGCTTGCGGCAACCGAGGCCAACGCCCATCAGCAGGACCAAGGAAAAAGAAATAGGGAGGACTCGTTTCATGGGTTTCCTAGAAATAGGCTGGCGGGTGGATGAATTCAAACGGCGATGGCGGGAGGAGGCGCGGGTTCCAGGGCCAAGGGAATGGGTGCGTTGGGCGTCATCCAGGTTCGATAAAGGCGTTCCAGCCAGGGTTCCACCAGGGTTTGGGCCTCGGCCCGATGAATATCATGGAAGATCTCATGATAGAAACCATTGAGCCGATGGCGCTCTAAAAGTCCTGGCTTGATGGCAGCCCAGAGATCTTCGGCCCCATCGGGATCCACCACGGTATCGGTGCCCGCCTGGAGCAGAAGCATGGGCCGATCCAGATTTGGCCCGTTGGCCAGCAGGACGTCCCGGCCTTCCTGGATGGCGGCCGGAAACGAGGCGGTCACGCGGCGATGGCAATGGGGGTCCGCCCAGTAGCGCTGCACCAGCACAGGATCTGAACAAACCAGATTTTTGTTGCCGGGGAGATCTATGGGCCGATGGGGAGCCAGGCGGAAAAACACCGAACCCACGAATTTCATCAGGCCTGCGAGGGGCCACAAGCTCACCGCCGGGCTGCTCAGGATCATGCCTTCCATGGTGTCGGGCCGCCACAGGCAGGCCAGCATGGCCACCAAGCCGCCAAAGCTGTGGCCGAGCGCCACCTGGGGCATGACCGGCGAGGTGGACACCGGGGCTTCCTCCGCGTGGCCTGGGTGGGCGCCAACGTGGATGGCATCATGCAGGCGCTCCTGGTCCAGGAAGAAGGCAAAATCATCCACAAAAGGCCGGATGCCCGTGGCATCCCCGCGGATGCCTTCGGATCTGCCAAAACCGGCGTGGTCCATGCTCGAGACGGACCAACCCAGGGAATGCAACCATTTGGCCGTGTGCCGGTAGCGCTCCCCATGCTCGCCGTAGCCATGGGAGATCACCACGCGGCCCTTGGGTTTCGGGTGCTCCCAGCGCGCGAAGGCCAGCTTCAAGGATCCATGTCCTTCAAAGGAACCCCGTTCAGAGGGTTCCAGATCGCTGGGCAGTACGGTGAGAGATTCGGCCATCCCTCCAGAATACCGCGCCAGACAGGACAAGCCGAGCCTTGTAGAATGAAGGGTTGCCTTTGCGTTGAATGCAGTGAACCCCAGGATGCCGAATGGACTTTGAAACCCTTGTCAGGGCCAAGAATGAACTGGAGCCCCGGGTGCGCCAACTGGCGGCGCATCTCGATCCCGAGCGCAAGGCCCTGGAACTGGAGCAGATCGAGGAGAAGACCGCCGCGCCCGGGTTCTGGGATGATCCGGACGCCGCCAAGCCCCTGCTGAAAAAGCGCGGCGTACTGGGGGATGACATCGCGCTGGCGAAAAAACTCAACGCCGGCATCGAGGATCTGGAGACGGCCCTGGAGTTGAGCCGCGAGGACGCCGAAATGCTCAGTGAAGCCGAAAGCCTTGAAAGTTCGTTGCGCAAAATCGTGGAGGACGCCGAGCTGCGCATGATGCTGAGCGGCCAGCTGGACAGCAACAACGCCATCGTCGCCATCGCGCCGGGCGCCGGTGGCACCGAGAGCCAGGACTGGGCGGCCATGCTGCTGCGCATGTACCTGCGATTCTGCGAACGGAAAGGCTGGCCCACGGAAATGCTGGACTACCAGGATGGCGAAGAAGCCGGCATCAAGGGCGCCACGTTCCTGGTCACCATGCCCTTTTCCTACGGCTACCTTCGGGCCGAGGCCGGTGTCCACCGCCTGGTGCGCATCAGCCCCTTCGATGCCGCCAAGCGCCGCCACACCAGCTTCGCCGCGGTCTACGTGAGCCCCGAACTGGATGACACCATCAACGTGGACATCCCGGAGAAAGATCTGAAGATTGATGTGTTCCGCGCCTCCGGGGCGGGCGGCCAGCACGTGAACCGCACGGAATCCGCCGTGCGCTTCACCCATCTGCCCACGGGCATCGTGGTGTCTTGCCAGAACGAGCGCAGCCAGATCAAGAACCGCGCGACGGCGCTGAAAGTCCTGCAGGGCCGGCTCTACGAACTAGAACAACGGAAATTCCTGGACAAGGTGGCCGCCGCATCCGGTGAAAAATCCGACGTGGCCTGGGGCTCCCAGATCCGCAGCTACGTGCTGCAGCCTTACCAGATGGTCAAGGACCACCGTACCGGCGAGGAGACCAGCCAGACCCAGAAAGTGTTGGATGGCGATATTGATGCCTTCATCCGGACCCAGCTGCTGGCGAAATCGCTGAAGACCGAAAGTTAAAACGCGAATGCGCGAATGAAAACCCACTGCGATCTCTGCCTCAGCCCCATCGCGGAGGGTCGCGCCAAGCGATTGCTCCACGGTGGGGAGTACGAATTCTGTTGCCCGGGCTGCGCGACTGTGTTCGGCATCCTGGGTGTGGAAGAAGCCATGCGGCAGGGGCCGCGCTTCAAGGGCGCGGCGAATGATTCGGAATTACCCTCGGGGCCTTATCTGGAACTCTGGCTCAAGGTGGAAGGCATCGCCTGCGGTTCCTGCGCGCCGCTCATCGAAGGCATCCTGCAATCCAGGAAGGGCGTCGTGAAGGCCGTGGTGGAGCCCATCTCCGAAGTGGCGCAGGTGCTCTATGCGCCAGGCTTCGTGGGCAAGGATGAAATCATCAGGCACATCACCCGGCTTGGTTTTCCATCCCGCGAATTGGCTGGGCCGCTGGACGAGGGGGACGAGTCCCAGAGCGTTCATTATTCAGTGCGGCTGATGCTGGCCATCGTCCTCGGCGCCAACGCCATGATGAACGCCATGGTCATGTACGCCACCTTCGCCCACGACCAGGGCATCGAGTGGATCTCGGATCTGGTCTTCCAGCCCCGCATCTACGACAAGAACCCCATGCCCATGATCGTGCGTGACACCTTCACCTGGACCACGGGCCTGGCGGCGCTGCCGGTGCTGCTCTACTGCGGCTGGCCCATCATCACCAACGGCTGGCGGCGCATCCGCATGGGGGCGCCCAACACCGATTCCCTGGTGGGTTTCGGCGCGGTGATGGCCTTTCTTGTGAGCCTTTACGCGGCGCTGGTGCTGCACACGCACCACGTCTATTTCGATACGGCCTCCATGCTGGTGAGCCTGCTGGTCATCGGCCGCGCCATCGAGGGCGGTTCCAAGCGCAAGGCCCGGGCGGCGGTCCATGGCCTGTTGCAGCTCTCCACCAAGGGCGCCGAAAAATGGGATGGTTCCGTCTACCAGGAAGTACCCATGGAGCAGGTGAGGGTGGGCGACCGCCTGCGGGTGAAGCTGGGGGAGCGCATTCCCGTGGATGGCAGACTCATTTTCGGAAATGGCTGGGTGGACACGTCCAGCCTCACCGGGGAACCCAAGCCCGTGGAAGTGAGCCCAGGCAGCACGGTGCTGGCGGGCACGCTGCTCAGTGCCGGGACGCTGGAGCTGGAAGCCCAGGCCGTGGGCTCGGACACACGGCTGGCGCAGGTGGTGCAGCGCGTGCGCCAGACCTTGGCGGCGAAACCGCCCATCCAGTTGCTGGCGGATCGCATCGCGGCGGTGTTCATGCCCGTCGTCATCGCCCTGGCCCTTCTCGCAGGATTCCTGGCCTATGCCCGCCACGCCCCGCCGGTGCAAGCGCTCATGGCGGGCATCGCGGTGCTGGTGGTGGCCTGTCCCTGCGCCTTGGGCATCGCCACGCCCATGGTATTGGTCAGCGCGGTGACGGAATGCGCCAAGCGAGGTCTGCTGCTGCGCAGCGGCGAAGTGCTGGAGCAGGGGCCGAAACTCAAAGCTTTTGTCTTTGATAAAACCGGAACGCTCACCACCGGCCGGTTGGATTTCACAGGTCTTCGGCTGGGTGGGATGGCCGAAGACGAGGCGCTGATGCTGGCGGCGGCGCTGGAAGAGATTTCCGCGCATCCGCTGGCGGAGCGTATCTTTCGCGAGGGCGCCACGCGGGCTCAAGCTCTGGGCCAGCGCCTGCCGGACGTTTGGAATCGCGAAGCGCGTCCGGGCCTGGGCGTGAGCGGCCGCTTCAAGGATCAGCGCCTGCTCATCGGCCGGCCCGCCTGGCTGAAGGAGCAGGGCGTCCAGGCGCCTGAATCCTGGTGGGTGGGGGACGGGCTGTGGGGGTCGCTGGTCATGTTCGCGGTGGGCGATCGCGCAGGGGCGCTTTGGGGTCTGGGCGATACCGTGCGGGCGGAAGCTGCCGCCAGCATCCGTTCCCTGCAGCGCATGGGTGTTGAATGCTGGCTGCTCAGCGGGGATCGCATGGAAGCCTGTCTTGACGTCGCAGCGCAAGTGGGCATCGCCTCAGAGCGTGTGATTGGCGGGGCATTGCCTTCCGAAAAAGCGGAGCGGCTGGCGGAAATTCAAGCCCGCATCGGCCCCGTGGCCATGGTGGGCGATGGCATCAACGATGCGGTGGCGCTATCCCAGGCGGATCTCGGCATCGCCATGGGCAGCGGCGCCTCCGTGGCCCTGGAAAGCGCCGGGCTGGTGCTGGTGCATCGGGACCTGCGCCGCCTGCCGGTTTTCCTGAAACTCTCCCGCCTGAGCTTGCGGAGGATTCGCCAGAATCTGGGCTGGGCGCTGGGCTACAACGCGGTGCTGATCCCGCTGGCGCTGGCCGGGTACGTGCATCCGATCCTCGCCGCCGCCGCCATGATGGCCAGCTCCCTCAGCGTCGTGCTGAACAGCGGCCGCCGCCTGAAAGTGGATGCCCCGAGGCGGGATCTGGAAGGCGGATAGCCTGGAGCCTTGTAGCAATGGCAGCTATTCGCTGGGATTCGCGTTGCTTCCATTTTCGGCTCGCCCCGCCGTCTGCCCCGATAGGGCTTCCTGCTCGTCCTTGGGCAATCGCCAGACCCAGCGTCCGGTGGCGCGATCGAAAATATCGAAGCAGCAAAGCCAGTTCAGCAGGCCCGCGATCATCACGTAGCTCGAGCCGTATTCCTGGGTGAGGTTCCGGATGGGCTCGGTGCCCGCGCCGCCGAAAGCCCAGGCGAAGAGGCCATAGATCGGCCCGATGCCCACCGTCGCGGCCGCCCCCAGGGTCGGCATCCATTCGAAAGGATCCGTTTTGGGGACGAACACGCCCCCCGGAATGCCGTGTCCGGCGCCCGCGGAAAGCTGCATCCAGGCCAGGGCGCAGAAGAGCACCGTGATCCCGAAGAGCACTTTCGCTCGGCCCTTCTCTCCGATCATCCAGTAGCCCGATCCCGGCACCAGCCAGTTGCAGAGTAGGGGCTTCCAGGAAGCTTGAAATGCCTTCTGCTTGCGGAGGGGCAGGGGGAGCTTGGGAAGTTCGGACGTTTCTTTAGACATGCTTCAAGGGTAGCGGATCAAGAAGAAAAAGGCCGCCTTTCGGCGGCCTTTTCATCCAGGCAAGGCTGGGATTAATCCGTAGCGAAGGGCAGCAGCGCGATGTTGCGGGCCCGCTTGATGGACTCCACGAGCATGCGCTGGTGGTTGGCGCACACGCCGCTGGTGCGGCGAGGCAGGACCTTGCCGCGCTCGGGCGTGAAGCCCTGCAGGGTCTTGATGTCCTTGTAGTCAATGAGGACGGCTTTCTCGACGCAGAACTTGCAGAACTTGCTGCGTCGGCTGCTGAATACCTTCTTCTTCTTCGGTTTGCCTTTTGCGTCAGGTCGCTTTTTCATCCTGCCACCTCCTCTGGGGGACGCTCTTTGATGCCAGCGGCGGCCTTGCGCTTGCCTTCACGCTCGAAGCGGGCCTTGCGGCGGGCCGCGGACTTGGCTTCGGCATCGAGGCGCACGCTCATGAACTTGATGACCGCGTCGTTGTTGCGGAAACGGCGTTCCAGCTCAGCGATGAGCTTGGGACCTGCGTTCATCTCGAACAGGGTGTAGTACCCTTCCGAGAATTTCTGGACTTCGTAGGCCAGCTTTTTGCGGCCCCACTTGTCGGTTTTGAGCAGTTCGCCACCCTGCTCGGCAATGATCCCCTCGTACTGTTTGACCAGTTCGTCAACCTGTTCTTCGGTCAACGTAGGGGAGGCGATGAAGATGGTCTCGTATAGACGCATCGTTCCTCCTTGTGGATGTGAAGCCCCCATTCAGAGATGGGAGCAAGGAGCTTCCCTATTTCGGGACGCGAACCCCAAGTCTCTCATTGAAAGGCTTGAGTTTCAAGGAAGGATGCTCATAAGGCTGTGAGCCTGAAGTCCTGAGTCCTGGGGTTCAATAAGGAGGCGGCCAAAGGCCGCACTGAAGTTTGGTGGGTTCATTGGTGCGCCTGTCTTGAATTCACAGCAGTTTTAAACACCTTGTGATGAAAAACGCAGAATGGGCCCTGGTATCCATTCTGCGTTTTCCCACTTCTGGAACCCCTTGGTCGCCTTGCGAGGTGTCTTGTGCGACCTCAATGGAGACCAAACGGATGCTGAAGGATGTCTCGTTGCACATTGAGGGTCTCGTGGAGGGGTCGTGAGAGGAATAATTGGCATATTGCCAGATGCTCCCGCAGCCCCTCGAAAGGGGCCGATGTAGGTTGACCATCAATTTTCTTAGGCTGCGGTGTGGAGTTCGCGCCGACCGAGCACCCAGCCTTCAGGCTTCAACACACGCTTGCTCAGGTCCTTTAATGGAGGTAGATTTCTTCCGTGCCAGGTTCAACCCCGCTGCGTGAAATCAACCGGAAACTTGATCTGGACATGCAGGAGGGTGCCTTTTGGACCACCATCGGAGGCCTATGTCTTAGCAAAGCTGGCCACGTACCGGTTCCAAGCGAATATCTGGATCTGGGGAACGAAATCCAGGCGGAGGTCGTAGAAACTAAAGGTGCCAGGATTCTCATGGTTCGCATCCGGAGAATCCCAGGGTCCGCGACTTGATACCTGATGACAGGAATGTTGAATTGACCCCGACCCGGTTGGGCGAATCGCATGGACCACGCGCCGACCATCCTCCTGAGGGTCTGGTTTGAGAAGGCTCCGGTTGTTGTGATGTGAGAAGAAAAATTAAAACCGATTGACGATCGGTTTTATGAGCTACACTCTCTTTTTGACTTCCGCTTGTGGTGTCGATGCGACCTGCTCATTCCTTAAATCTCGGCGATCTGGAGATGCAGGTGCTGGAACAGCTCTGGGCCCTTGGTCCCGGGGATGTGCGCGCCGTGCATCAGGCCATTGAATCCAGCAGGGATGTCCACTCCAACACGGTCCAATCGGCCATGGAGCGCCTGTTCCGAAAAGGGCTTTTGACACGCGAAAAAGAAAGCCACGCCTACGTCTACGAGCCTCAAATCAGTCGACAGGATTTGGCGGCCCGCCTCATCGAGGAAACGCTGGGACGCATGAATCCAGCCGAGCCTCTGCCTCTGTTGGCGGCCTTTGTGGATCTCTCCCTTCAGAGGCATGATCTGGGCACCTTGGAGGAGCTGGAGCGCCTGGTTGCTGAACGCCGGGCGAACCTGCGGAAAGCGCTCAAGTGATACGAGTGCTCGGTGTTCTGACCGTCGCGGCGATCCTGGCGCTCAGCGTAGCCGTGCTCATTGGTTGCGCCTTGGCGTGGGTCTATCCCCAAGTGCGTCCCCGAGTCCTTCGCCTTGAACCGGGAAAGGCCAGCGGCTTCCTTCTCGGGATCAGCCTCATCCCTTGGATCATCGGATTCCTGAGCGTCCTCGTTTGTCTCCTTCCCTCGGAATTGGTGGCGCTTTACCCGTCTTGGGATCACTGCCTGGAGCACGGCGGGCACCCTCACCTCTGCCTTACACATGGCCATTGGCAACCCACGCTGCTCGGGTTGTTCCTCTTCACGGGTCTGATGCTGGCTGGGACGGTGCCAGTGATCCGCTTCCTCCTGGCCTACCAGCAGGGGCGGCGCAGCCTGTCCTCGATGCTCGCCCTCGGAGAACCCGATAAGGATTTCTTTCGTCTGAAGGTGGCCCAACCTTTGGCTTTCACGACGGGGATTCTTCGACCCCAGGTCTGCCTTTCAGAAGGACTCTTGACGACCCTTCCGGAGAAACATCTGGCCGTGGTGCTGGCCCATGAAAAAGCCCACCAGCACCGCAGGGACGGGCTCCGACTGTTATTGGCAGAAGCCTTCACCCTGATCTTGCCTCCCCAGTTGCGCACCCAATTACGGACTGACCTGATCCAGACCACTGAGCTGGCCTGCGATGAAGGGGCGGCCCTCCAGGTAGGGGATTCCCTGGTGGTGGCCGAAGCCCTGTTGGCCGCCAGCCGATTGCATCTAGGCACCTGGCCGGGACTCTGGCGCTCTATGCCCGCCTTTGGAGGAGGCCATCTCCGCCCCAGGGTGGACGCTCTTCTTAACCCTTGTCCCACCTACCGGGCATGGTGGGCCGGGGCGTTGGCCTGGCCTACCATCCTCCTCCTCCTTGGATTTCTCGCAGCTCAGATCG
>JAJYMZ010000006.1 GCA_021786615.1 Acidobacteriota bacterium | reverse complement strand
GGGCCTCACCGCCTGCCTGGCGATCGCGCAGCACGTGGTGGAGGGGATTTGAGGCGTATTTCACTACCTCATGGCCGCTCATGGCTCATACCCCACAACTCAATCAGCGCTCGTCCCTGGCGGCCGCGCGCGGGCTTTCAAAACCTGTGCGGCTTACGGCCGAGACAAATGCGGGCCCGAGATGATCGCCTCCGGATTCAGCGGGGATGACACCCCTTCCACCGGGAAGAACAAAAAACTTCCAGGCGTCCCCATAGCGGCCCCACACTGCCAGGAGCCAAGGGACATCCCCTTTGGCCGCCTCAACGCGAACCACAGAGGGGTCCGTGGGCGATGCCAGGAGGCGCGCCGCTGGCGCTGACGGCGTTGCTCCACCCAGCCATCCCGTGGCGGGCACCAGCGCCGGCTCTTCGTAGATTCCGCTGAGTGATCCGAAGATGCCGCCGTAATCCTTGTCCAGCGCGATCAGGCTGAAATGAGCGTGACCCACGCTGCCGCCGCAGGTGCGGGCGAGCTGGATCTGTCCAGTGATCTCCTCCGCGGGCCACGGGTCCGGCAGGCCGATGTGGCTCGTGAACAACCCAGGCCACACATGCCTGCCTTTGGGGTTCTGGGCGCGCCAGTAATCCAGGAGCGTGCCGAAGGGCTGGCCGAAGGAATTCCGGGGCCAGTAGAGCTGGGGGACCAGGTAGTCCAGCCAGCCCTGTTCCAGCCACAGCTCCACATCGGCATAGATCTCGTCGTACTGGCTGAAGCCGGTGACGCAGCTCGGGCGCCGATCCGGACGGCCGATGCCGAAGGGGCTCAACCCCACCAGCACCTGGGGTTTCTCGCGGTGGACTTCCTGGTACAAGCGCTCCACGAATTCATCCACATTGCGCCGCCGCCAATCAGCGCGAGACAGGGTGCCGCCCTTGGCGAGGAAGGCCTGCCAGGAAGGTTCATCCGGGAAATCAACTTTCTGTCCCGTCTCGTCCAGAATGGGGTAGGGATAGAAATAGTCATCAAGGTGGATCCCGTCCACATCGTAGCGGCGCGCCACATCCAGGATGACGGCGAGGACATGCTCCACGGCGTCGGGCTCGCCGGGGTCCAGCCACAGCTGATCTCCGTAGGCTCGGACCAGATCCGGACGGGTGTTCGCCACGTGGTTCGCCGCCAGGGGTGATCGCGCGGAGGCATGCCGCGCCCGGAACGGATTGAACCAGGCATGGAGTTCCAGGCCCGCGCCATGGGCCTCCTCGATCCAGAAAGCGAGCGGATCGTAGAGGGGCTCAGGAGCCTTGCCCTGTTGTCCCGTGAGGTATTCGGACCAGGGCTCGAGCTGGGAAGCATACAGGGCATCCGCCGCGGGGCGCACCTGCAAAATGAGAGTGTTGAGTCCCAGGCGGCGCGCATGGGCGATGAGCTTCCGGGCTTCTTTTTTCTGGGCCTCCACGGTCAACCCGGGCTTGCTGGGCCAGTCAATGTTCGCGACCGTCGCGACCCAGGCCGCGCGGAACTCCCGGGGTGCCGGCGGGGGCTCCACCCGTGGAATCGAGGCGCCTGCGGGCGGGATGGCTGTGGGTGGCACATGGCGCGCGCAGCCCGCGAAACAGGCCATGGCGAGGGATGCCATCAACGCCAACCATGCCATGCCACGGAGTTTCTCTAATTCCCTGGTACAAAATTCTTGCGTTGTCTTGGCAGGATTTGCGATTGAGGCCCCATAGAGATTGGCATCTCCATTCGACAATCGAAAATCGAAAATCGGCATTGTCATGCTGCTTCCCTCCGGCCGAAGGCGGGATTGATGCGTAGGAACGCCGTGATGACGATGGACGGCACCGTGGCGCAGCAGACCCAGATGAAGAAATGGAAATACCCGAGCCGCTCCTGGATCCAGCCGCTGGCCATGCCCGGAAGCATCATGCCCAGCGCCATGAAGCCCGTGGCGATGGCGTAGTGCGCCGTCTTGTGGGTCCCTTCGGCGATCATGACCATGAACATGATGTAGGCGGTGAAGCCGAATCCATAGCCGAACTGCTCGATGGCGATGGCCGTGGCCACCGTCGCGAGGCCGCTGGGGCGGAAGGCCGCGAGGTAGACGAAGGCCAGGTTCGGGACGTGCACCGCCACGGTCATGGGCCAAAGCCATCGCTTGAGCCCCATGCGCGAAATGGCGAACCCGCCCACGATGCCGCCCACCGTGAGGGAGAGCACTCCGATGGTCCCGTAGGCGAGTCCCACCTGGGCGGTGGTCAAGCCCAGGCCGCCTTTGGCGCCCGGATCCAGCAGGAAGGGCGTCACCAGCTTGATGGCCTGGGATTCACCCAGGCGGAATGTGAGCAGGAACCCCAGGGCGAGGGCGATGCCAGGGCGGGCGAAGAAACTTTTGAAGGTCGTGAGGAAACCCGTGAACAGACTGATTCCCCGCTCGGCGGGCCCGTCGCTTTCGGGACGCGGCAGGACGAAGCGATGCCAGAAGCAGAGGCCGATGAAACCCATGGCGAGCATCCCGAAGACCACCATCCACGCGCGCCGCGGGTCCCCGGTGCGAGCGCTGAGCAGGCCGGCCACCAGCACGAGCCCGCCCTGCCCCGCGATCATGGCCGCGCGGTAGAAGACGCTGCGGATACCCACGTAGGCGGCCTGGCTTTTTTCCGGGAGCGCCAGCAAATAGAACCCGTCCGCGGCGATGTCGTGGGTGGCCGACGCGAACGCCATGAGCCAGAACATCGTGAGGGTCAGGAGGAAAAAGGCCGAGGCCGGAATCACGAGGGCCAGCGCCGCGAAAGCCAGGCCCACGGTGCCCTGGAGGAGGACCACCCAGGCCCGCTTGGTGCCCAGCAGGTCCACCACCGGCGACCAGAGGGGCTTCACCACCCAGGGGAGGTAGAGCCAGCTCGTATAGAGCGCGATGTCCGTGTTGGAGACGCCGAGATTCTTGTAGAAGATCACCGACAGGACCATCACTGCGACGTAGGGGAGCCCCTGGCCAAAGTACAGGGTCGGGACCCAGGACCAGGGAGAAGCCGGCCACCCAGCAGCGCGCGGTTGGGTTTCCTCTGGCACGTTCAATCCGCGAGGGCGGCGCGCACGCTGCCCCGCGCCTTCGAGAGCCGTTCCCGCGCCGCGTCCGGCGGAACTGCTTTCAGGATGGAGACGATGGCGGTCTTGACCTGGGAATCGCAGGCTTCGAAGGCTTCCCGGGCCTGGGTCTCATCCGCCCCAGTGGCCAACGCCACGAGCCGGATGGCGCGCCGCACCAGCTTCGCGTTGGTGGGCCGCACGTCCACCATCAGGTTTCCGAAGACCTTGTGGAGCCGCACCATCACGGCCGAAGAGAAAGTGTTCAGCGCGATTTTCTGCGCGGTGCCGGCCTTCAGGCGTGTGCTGCCTGAAATGACTTCGGGGCCCGTATCCAGGAGGATGCCCACCTCGGCGCCTGCCGCCAGGGGAGAGCCTGGGTTGTTGGCCATGCCGATGGTCAGGGCTCCGGCCGCCCGGGCCGCCGTCAGGGCGCCCAGCGCGTAGGGCGTGGCGCCGGACGCAGCCAGCAACAGCACCACGTCCTGAGGACCGGGGTGGATCTCCGCGAGATCCTGCGCGCCCTTTCCCCCATCGTCTTCGGCGCCTTCGATGGCGCCATGGATGGCGGCCGGACCTCCCGCCAACAGCGCGATGGCGCGGCCACGGGGCCAGGAGAAAGTCGGATGCAGTTCCACGCTGTCCAGCAGGCCGAGACGCCCCGAGGTCCCGGCGCCCACGTAGATGATCCGGCCCCCGGCTTCGAGGCGCGGCACCGCCGCCTCCACCGCCCGCGTGATCTGCGCGGAGGCGGCTTGAACCGCCCTGGCCGCGGTGGCCTGATCGGCGATCAAGGCGTCCACCAGCTCGGCAGCCCCATATTCATCGAGGCCTTCGTGTCCGGGATAGGGCTGTTCCGTGCGAAGCGGGGACTGGTGGTTCATCGTGTCTTGGTCACTTTTGAGAGGTGGGGCGGATGGTCTGGATCATACCCGCGTCGCCGCGAGAGCGCCTCGACCATGGGGTAGAAGCTCTGGATCGCGGTCACGGTGTCCAGTTCCGGATGCGGTCCGGGGATCAGCGGAAGCGCCACGCCGGGAACCTCCGGCGGAGCGGCCAGCAGGACCCGAGCGCCCTGCGCTTTGAGATCCTGGGCCTGGGCGATGAGGCCGGCCTGGGCCGGACCCCGCGGGGCGAAAACGAGGAGCGGGAAACCCGCATCCACCATGGCCATGGGTCCGTGCCGGACTTCCGCGCCTGAAAAGGCCGAAGCCTGGATTCCGCAGGTCTCTTCCAGTTTCAGCGCCGCCTCCTGGGCGATGGCGAGCCCGGTTCCCCTTCCCAGAATGAACAGGCGATCCACGCCCATCAATGCGTCCACGCCCATGGACCAATCGGCGCGGACGGCGCGTTCCAAAGCGCCAGGCAACTGAGTAAGGCCTTCCTCGAAGGCCGGATCCTGTCCCCACGCCGCCACGATCCTGGCTCCCGCCACGAGCTGCCCGATGAAGGACTTGGTGGCGGCCACGCTTTGTTCTTCGCCCGCGCAAAGCGGGAAGACCCGCGTGGCTTCCCGGGCCAGGGGCGATCCGGGATCGTTCACCAGAGCCACCGTGGTGGCGCCGTTCTGGGTGAAGTAGCGCATGGGATCCACCAGGTCCGGGCTCTGGCCGGACTGGGAGAAGGCCAGCACCAGCAGGCCGGGCCTGGCCAGGTTCGCGTGGTGAAGAGTCACCAGCGACATGGGCAGCGAAGTCACGAGCCGACCCAGGCGCGCCATGACGAGATAGGCCGTGTGCTGGGCCGCGTGGTCCGAACTGCCCCGGGCGAGGGTGAGGATTTCCGTGGGGGGATGGGAGCGCAGGAACGCCCCCAGATCGCGGTAGTCCCCATCGCCGGATTCCAGCAGCCGCGCGACGGCCGCCGGCGCTTCCCTGGCTTCATCAAGCATGCGCGTCAAGCCATTCTCCTTCCACCATGACCCCGCGGATGGCAAGGTCGCGGTCCAAAACCACCGCATCGGCCCAGGCGCCTTCGGACAATTGCCCGCGATCCTGCAGGCCAAGATGCTGCGCGGCATGGGTCGAGAGGCGCCGAGAGGCTTCCACGAGGCTCAGTCCGAGGGTGTGGGCGAGATTGCGCAGGGCCTGGTCCATGGTGAGGGCGGACCCTGCCAGGGTCCCATCAGGAAGCCGAACGCCGCCGAGGCACTTGGTCACCACCATGAACGAGGGTGGACCGCCCGCTCCCTTCGCTCGCTCTGCGTCCCACCGATCAGCTGCTCTCGCATCCTCCCGCTCGCTAGCTCGCGGAGGTGGGAACCCTCCCCTCGTGCTCCCCCACGCGGTGTCCGGGCAGAGCCCGGGCACCGCGTCTGGGTGGCGGCCGAGCCTGTATTCGCCGTCGGGCATCCCCGCGGCGGCGGTGGAATCCGTCACGCAGTACAGCCGCGGAATCGCGCGCAGCGCCGCGCGGATCGCGCCGGGATGCACGTGCAGCAAGTCGGGGATGATTTCGGCGTACTCCGCCAGGGCCAGGGCCGCCCCCACCATGCCGGGGGCCCGGTGATGCAGGCCGGGCATGGCGTTGAAGAGGTGCGTGAAGCCGCTGGCTCCGAGGCCGAGGGCCTCCACCGCGTCCTCGTAGGTGCCCTGGGTGTGGCCCAGCTGCACACGGATGCCCTCGGCCCGCAGCGCAGCGATGGCCGACCGGTTGGCGGGAATCTCCGGGGCCAGCGTGATGATGCGGATGGGCGCGATCCCATGCAGGAAGCGAAGCTCCTCCAGGGCCATGGGCCGGGTATGGCCGGGCTGCGCCCCGAGACGTTCTGGGTTGATGTAGGGCCCCTCCAGGTGGACGCCCAGGATCGCGGCGCCCTGCTTGGGACGGGTTCGCACGCAAGCAGACAAGCCCCTGAAGGCCACTTCCAGATCCTCGGGCGGGGCGGTCATGGTCGTCGCGGCGATGGCCGTGGTGCCGTGCCGGGCGTGGAACCTGGCCACCTGGGCGGCGGATTCGCCCCCATCCATGATGTCGTGGCCTTCGCCGCCATGCACGTGCAGATCAATGAACCCCGGCAGGATGATCGGGGCGTTGGATTCCTTTAACTGGCCTTCCTCCATGGGCGATCCTTCCACCCTTGCGATGCGGCCATCCGGGCCGACCTCCAGGGCGCCGGAAAGGAAACCGATGGGCGTGAGCAGGCGGCCTTCGATGCGCATCAGGCTCTCCCCTTGGGAAGAGACGAAGGTTTAGCGCACGGCAAGAAAGGCCTCAGAGGGCCAGGGATGAATTGAATCAATCTGAAGGCCCCAGCGATTTCAGAAACGAATGTGGGCAGGACGGGGAACATGAATCAACATTACTCGCAGTTCAGGTCACATCCCCCATACCTCACAACCTCATGCTTCACTACACGCGCCCTTCGCTTCATGACATTCCCGTGGCACACTTGAAGGCTCGCTTGAACGCGCGGAGCCGCACCCCATGACAGACGCTTGCACCATCATCACCACCTGCGGCAGCGAAGAAGCGGCCCTCACCATCGCCGCGGCGGTGGTGGACCAGGGCTTCGCGGCCTGCGTGAGCATCCTGCCCAACGTCAAAAGCTATTACTACTTCAAGGGCGAGACACACCTCGATGAAGAAGTCATGCTGATCATCAAGACCACCGTGGATCTCTTCCCCAAGGTCTCCGAAGTCATCACGGATTTGCATACCTACGAGGTGCCTGAAATCCTGATGTTGCCAGTCCAGGAAGGCAGCGAGCCATTCCTGGAATGGATCCGCGACAGCGTTCGGCGGCTGGTTTAGGCGGTGGGCCGTGGGCGGTAAGCTGTGGGCTGTGGGTTGTTGGCTGTAGGCTGTAGGGATGAAGGACGCGCCAAAGGCGCGCTCGAATTAAACCTACAGCCCAGAGCCTGAAGCCCACAGCCTTTTAATCCCACAGCCTAGGGCCTAGTGCCCACAGCCCTGGAGAATCCCATGGAACAGACCCTCAGCCTCGAATTCCTTCGCGTGGTGGAAGAAGCGGCCATCGCCTGCGCCCGCAGCATCGGGCACGGCCGGCGCAAGCACTCGGACAAGCTGGCGGTGGAGGCCATGCGCCACGCCATGGAATCCGTGCGCATGGACGGCACCATCGTCATCGGCGAAGGCGAGCGGGACGAGGCCCCCATGCTCTTCATCGGCGAGAAAGTGGGCATGGGCGCTGGCCATGCGGCGGTGGACATCGCGGTGGATCCCCTGGAAGGCACGAATCTCTGCGCTACCGGCGCCGCCAATGCCATCGCCGTGCTGGCGGCGTCGGAAAAAGGAGGATTGCTCCACGCGCCGGACCTCTACATGCAAAAGCTCGTGGTCGGCCCCGCCTCCAAGGGCAAGGTGAGCCTCGATGCACCGGTCATTGACAACCTGGAGGCCATCGCCAAGGCACTGGATCGCGAGATAGGCGATCTGACCGTGACCGTGCTGGACCGGCCCCGCCACGAGCAGCTCATCGCCGACATCCGCGCCGCGGGCGCCCGCATCCAGCTCATCGGCGACGGCGATCTCAGCGCCGCCATCAGCGCAGCGGTGAGCGGCACGGGCATCCACGCGGTCATGGGCACCGGCGGCGCGCCCGAAGGCGTGATCTCCGCTGCCGCCCTGAAGTGCCTCAATGGCGAAATCCAGGCAAGGCTGGTGGTGGACACCAACACCGCATCCCGGGAAAACGCTGAAAAAATGGGTGTGGATTTCGATCGCATCTACAAGACCGAAGATCTCGCGCCGGGCAAGCACATCGTCTTCGCCGCTTGCGGCGTGACCTCCGGCAACCTGCTCAAAGGCGTGCAGTACTTCGGCCACGGCATCCGCACCAGCTCGCTGGTGCTGACCTATGAGACGGGACTGGTGAGGTTCATAGACACCGTCTACAAGCAGAAAGGTGAGAACATCACCGTGCGGTTTTAACCACGAAGTCACTTGGAGGCTTGGTGGTGAGCGAATCCTGGCGAACGCGGTGGTTCCGCTGGACCATGAACTTCTGGCCCTGCTATCGCGGTTCCGGCGGCCGCATCGCCTACATCGCCCGGGACTGGAAGGAAGTGCGCGTGAAGCTGCGGCTCTCGCTGCGCACGTACAACTATGTGGGGAGCATCTTTGGCGGCAGTCTCTACGCCGCGGTGGACCCCATCTACATGCTCATGCTCATCAAATGCCTGGGGCCAGGCTATGTGGTGTGGGACAAGTCCGCTGCCATCCGTTTCCGCAAGCCCGGCCGCAGCACCCTCACCGCGGCCTTCAAGCTCGAGGACGGCGAACTGGAGGAGATCAAGCGCCGGCTTGAGACGGAACCCAAGCTGGACCGCACCTACCACGTGGAATTGGTGGACGCCAGCGGCGTCGTCCACGCCGAGATTGACAAGATCATCCACATCAGCCACAAGCAGAAGGCCTGACGCCCTATTTCGCCAGCTCGCCGGCCTTGACGAATTTCACTTCGCCTCTGCAACGCGGAATGAGCTTTTCCAGGGCTTCCACGGTCTCAGGGTAGATGTGGGCGATGATCAGGACTTCGCCTTCTTTTTTGGCGATGGCCAAGGCGCGGTCCCACTCCTTTTCCATCGCCGCGAAAGCCTTGTCGTCATCCAGGAAGACTTTGCGCTGCACGGAAGGAACACCCAATTCTTTGGCCACGTCAAAGGCCACGCTGTCCTTTTCGGTGCGGCTGTCCACGAAGAAATCGTGGCGGGCCTTGATTTCCTGGAGCACCCAGGTCATGCGCGGTTTGTCCGGCGTGATGCGGCTGCCCATGTGGTTGTTGACGCCGGTGTGATGGGGGATGGCATCCAGCGCTTTGCGGACCCGTTCGCGGATTTCCTTCTCCGTCAGATTGAACATCACCGCGCCGGGGCCTGGGTTCGCCTTGGGATAGCCGACGGGCTCCATGGGCAGGTGCAGCATCACTTCCTTGCCCTTTTCAAAGGCGATGTTGGCGCTTTCACGAGTGAATTCCTGATAGGGCAGCACCGCCACGGTGAAGGGGATGGGCTGGGCGCAGAGCCGCGTCACCAGCTCCGGAGCGGCGTAGCCAAGGTCGTCCACCACCAGCGCGAATTTGGGCAGCGCCGCTGCCGGCTCCTGCTTCGCGGCAGCCGGTTTCACTGGCTCCACGACCTTCGCCGGGTGTTTTGATTCAGGTTTCGATTTCGGCTCTGCTTCCAGCTTCGGTGGCGCGGGTTTTTGTTTCCGCTGGCAGCTGGTCTGGCTCAACAGCAGGCCAAGACCCAGGCCCACGAGCAGCATGAACGCGCCCAGGCCCAGCAGGAGCGGCGTCGAGGGTCCGGTGCTACCGCGTCGCCCCATGTCAGGTGGCGTTCTGGCTATCGTCTTTGGGTGTGGGCTTGTCATTCAGGCCCGCCAGGATCTTGGGAATGGGATCCTCGCCGGGCTTGAGGCCCTTCAGAACGTGATCAGGGACAATGCCTGCGCGGTCCAGTTTTTCGCCCCCGGCGCCGATCCAGCGCTTCGTCACCAATTCCACGGCCCCGCCTTGCCGCAGCAGCAGGCGCGTTCGCTCCACGCCCAGGCCCGGCGTGCGCTCGCCGAAAACGGGATCCCCCGCCTTCTTCAGTGCCGAAGCAAGCGCTTCGGCAGGACCCAGGGTGCTGGGGCCCAGCAGCAGGATGACCTTGGCGAAGGGTGCCTCGCCCGCAGCCTTGAATTCCACCATGCGATCAGCCTGGCCGTGCTCCTGGATGGTCACGAAAGGCCCGCCCGGAGCGAAGAGGCCTGACACCAGAGCCGCCTCGTCGAGGGTCCCTTCGGCGCATTGCCGCAGATCCAAGATCAACGGGAGTTTGCGGTCCAATGTGGACAGCAAGGTTCTCAATCCTGCCGCGCGGCCAGGCGAGAGATCCGGCATGGAAACCATCTGGGCCTTGTCGCTCCTTTTCACCGAAATCTGGGCGGCGATGGGCAGTTCGCGCGTGACGGTCACGGTCTTGATCTGGGCTTCGCTGGATACATAGCGCAGCAGCGTGATGGACGTGCCCACGGCGCCGCGCAGGCTGCGCTCCAGGGCCCAGGCGCTCATGGGCCCCACGGATTCCTTGTCAATCTTGCGGACCACGTCGCCCACCTGGATGCCGGCCCTGTCGCCGGGACCGCCGGGCCGCACCGCCACCACCTGGGCGTAGATGCCGCGTTTCACCAGCCTGATGCCGATGTCCGCCGGGCCCGGATCCGGCAATCTCAAATCCTCCGGCGTCAAATAGGCGTTCAACGGATGGGCCCGTTCCAGGACTGCCTGGATGCCGCCAGAAATGACCCGCTCCATATCCGGGCGATCCACGTAGTTGTCCCTCACCAGGCCCAGCACGTCCTGGATGTCCGCCAGTCCCGCCAGTGGATCCTGCGCGCGCGCTTCCGCCACGGGCTTGCTGGGCGCCTGCCGCAGGAGCGGATAGGTGAAGGTGGCCACCAGAGGCAGCGAGATGAGGGAGAGCCAGGTGCGCTGATGCATGAAGGAATTGTGGCATGGAGCGGGAGAAGATTCCCTATTCGGCTGGGGCCGAATAGTCCTGGGTCCTGAGTCCTGGGTCTTGGGGCGATCTTGAGGCGCCTCTGGCCGCATCCTCATCAAACCCCAGGACCCAGGACCCAGGACTTCATAATCAGGCATACCAACTGGTCCCGCTCTTGAATCCCTTGTCCTTGGCCTTCATCTGCGCGTGGCGGGCCAGGGCCAGATCAATGAGGCGCGTGAGCAGGTCCTCGTAGGGGACGCCGCTGGCGGCCATCAATTTGGGATACATGGAAATGCTCGTGAAGCCGGGGATGAAATTCAGTTCGTTGAGGAACACGCGGCCCGTCGGGCGGTCCAGGAAAAAGTCCACCCGCGCCATGCCATAGCCATCGGACACGCTGAAAGCCCGGCCCGCCAGCTTGCGGATGAGGCTGCTCAGTTCTTCAGGCAGTTCCGCAGGGATTTTCGTGGTGCTGCGCCCCGCGATGTACTTGTCCTCGAAGGTGTAGAACTCGTCGGCCACCAGCACTTCGCCGGGCGTGGACACCAGGGGTTCGTCGCCGCCCAGCACCGCCACTTCGATTTCCCGCGCGTCCAGGCCCTGCTCCACCAGCACCCTGCGATCATAGGTGAAAGCCCGGTCCAGCGCCGCCGGAAGATCCTCCGCCCGCTTCACTTTCTCCACGCCGATGCTGCTGCCGAGATTCGCTGGCTTGATGAAGAGGGGCATCCCCAAGGCCAGGGATTCCGAAAGGCACCCCGCGCGATTCCGCTGCCAGATCTCCTCGGTGAAGCCCACGTAGGGCACCACCGGCAAGCCTTCGGATTCCCACAGGCGCTTGGTGATCCACTTGTCCATGCCCGCGGCCATGGCCAGGAGTCCCGCGCCGGTGTAAGGCCTGTGCAGCAGTTCCAGGTAGCCCTGGATCTGGCCGTCCTCACCGCCGGCGCCGTGCAGCGCGTTGAAAAACAGATCAGGCAAGGGCGTATCCTCAGCGCCCTTTTCCAGGGGCAGGAAAGGGTGCTTGCCACGCTCCGGAATTTCGTTCGCCGCCAGCCTCGCGAAGGGGTCGCCCTTCAGCACCCACACGCCATTGCGCGCGATTCCGCAGGGCCTGACCTCGAAGCGCGCCGAGTCCATATGCTGCGCGATGCTCCGGGCCGTGACGATGGAAACTTCGTGCTCTGGGCTTTCGCCGCCGAAGAGAAGGCCGATGGAGAGACGGGGCTGGGACATGGAAATAGGGTAAGGGCATTCTTATCGTGGGCGAAGAGTCCTGGGTCCTGGGTCCTGAGGTCCATTCGGATGCGGCCGGAGGCCGCGGCAGATCGTACTGGCGCGCCAAAGGCGCCTCCAGATTTCCTCAGGACTCAGGACTCAGGACCCAGGACTAAATTTCCACAGACCTTTCATGTCCGCGATACTCTAAGCAAATACCATCGGGAGCCCTTGTGCGCACGGCCATCTATCCTGGCTCTTTCGATCCTGTGACCCTTGGCCATGCGGATATCATCCAGCGGGCCGAGAAATTGGTGGACCGCTTGATCGTAGCGGTGCTGCACAACCCGGCCAAGACCTCGACTTTTTCTGTGGAAGAGCGCGTACAGATGCTGCGGGAATTGGTAGCGCCTTTCCCAAATGTCGAAGTGACGAGCTTCCATGGCCTGCTGGTGAACTTCGCCAGGCAGCATGACGCGGACTGCATCATCCGTGGCGTCCGGGCCTTCAGCGATTTCGAATATGAATTCCAGATGGCCTTGGTGAACCGCAAGCTGGCGCCGGATCTGGAGACGATCTTCCTCATGCCCAAGGAAAAGTATTCCGCCGTCAGCTCCAGGCTGGTGCGCGAGATCGGCAGCATGGGTGGTGAATTGAAGGAACTGGTGCCCGAACCCCTGCTGGACCGCATCGTGACCCGGCTCGCCAAAGGCTGAGAGATCAGTCACGGAAGACACGGAAGGAAGGGGAATTCCACGGAAGAAACCCTGGTCTTTGGCGTACTGGTGCCCGTTGGGAGTTGGTCGATTTTTCCCCTGATTACCGAGAAACCTCAGCCTGTAATTGCCGGGTGTGGCAAGCACAATAAAAGGCCGTGAATCCACAGATTGCACCGATTCACACAGATTGAAATACCGGAGGGAGAAAAATGATCCTGGCATGGAACATGGGCCGCCCCAGCTCGGCCGGGGCCGCGCGACTTCGTCGTGCGGGTTTTCAGGGCGGTGGCGCTTCCGCACCAAAGGCGCGAGGCCGCCACCGCCCTGAAGACCGGTTGGCCCATGAGACGCAAAAGGGGGAATTGATTCTCGATCTGGATCAGCCCCCAAATGGGGATCTGCCATCTGTGTCATCTGTGAAATCTGTGGAATCTGTGGATCAGCTTTTAATCTTGAAAACAACTGCCTGAGATTGGGTGGCAATCAGGACTAACAAACCATAGGAGATCCCCCGGCTCTGCCGGGGTGGCAGTAAATGTTTGACATAAACAGCAGTCCACCTCGACAACTTTTCATGTGAGCCGCCAAGCACACATGAGGAGAACCGAGATGGACTCAACAGAAAGTCTAAACCACTCGAAATGGGAGTGTAAGTACCACGTGGTCTTTATCCCAAAATGCAGGCGGAAAGTGCTGTACGAGAAATTGAGGCCTCACTTGGGCGAAGTGTTCAAAAAGCTGGCCGAGCAGAATGAG
>JAJYMZ010000221.1 GCA_021786615.1 Acidobacteriota bacterium | reverse complement strand
GCCTGCCCAGCGGCGGCGCCCTGGTTTTGGACCAGACCGAAGCGCTGGTGGCCATTGACGTCAACAGTGGCAAGACCTCTGGCGAAGGCGTGGAAGACATGGCCTTCCGCACCAACATGGAAGCCGCCGAGGAAGTCGCGCGCCAGTTGCGCCTGCGGGATCTCGCGGGCCTGGTGGTCATTGATTTCATCGACATGAAGAAGGAGAGCCACAACAAGGCGGTGCAGGACAAGCTCGTGGAGGGCCTGCGCGAAGACAAGGCCCGCATGGAAGTGGGCAAGATCAATCGTTTCGGCGTGCTGGTGATGACCCGCCAGCGCCTGCGGCCCTCCATCCAGCAGACCACCCACGTGCCCTGCCCCCATTGCCAGGGCACGGGCCAAGTGAAGAGCATCGAGGCTCTTCTGCTTTCCGTCATGCGCCGCATGAAGGCTATTCTCAGCCGGGGCGACGTCAAGGAACTGCGGGTGAAGCTGGCCCCGGCCATAGCCTTGCCGGTGCTGAACCAAAAGCGCCGCGAGTTGCAGGAACTGGAGGATCAGTTCAGTTCCACCGTGGTGATCCTTTCGGACCCGAATGCGGCCTATGGGGAGATGGTCGCCGAGATCGAAGCGCGAGAGGAAGAAGCAGAGGAAAAGCCGGCCAAGCTCCGCGACGACCGGCCCGCGGAACCCGAAGAAGAAACGGTCGTTCTCGGGGGCGATAGCGCCATCTCCTTCGACAAGGCCCTCGGAGAAAAAGCGCTGAAGGGGAAGGGGGGAGCAGCGAAGCGCGACCAGCAGAAGCCCGTCGAGTTCAAGCACGATCGCCGTGATGTGCAGCGTGCCGCCTTGGAAGAACGGGAACATCTGCGCGCCTTGTTCGAGAGCGCCAAGCCAGAGGATGAAGTGGACACCACCGCCGAGGGAGAAAAAGAAGAAGCGCCCTCGAAGCCCGGCCGCCGCCGCCGCCGGGGCAGGGGTGGCGCGGTGAAGGCCGCGCCTGAGCAAAACGCGCCGGAGGCTCCGAATCGCGTAGTCATCGAACCGCCCGTGCTTTCCGGGGAGATCGTGGCGGCCCTCCTGTTGCCCACTCCACGTCCCAAGCGGCTCGGTGCTTCGGTGCCAAAACAGGCAGAAACTCCTGTCACGGCGGCACCAGCTGTCTTCATCCCCACGCCGGAGAGAGCGGGGGACGCCGGGGCAGCCAAAGCCGCGCCGAAGGCTTCGAAGGCCAGAAGCAGCAAACCGAAACCCGAGAAGGTGGATGGGGTCAAGCCAGTGAATCCATCACGAAAACCCGCCGCCAAACCCAAGAAATCAGAGCCCGCCGCCGAGGCTCAATCCCCCCTTGCGACTCCGAAAATGCCTGCTAAAAAAGACCCCAAACCCAAAGCTCTAGTTCAGAAGAAGGTGAAAGCCTAGGCCCGGGCCTGACATAGTCATCCCATGTCCCTGGCGATTCAGGCTCTCCTGGCATCCCTGGCCACCCTTTTCGGAGGATGGCTGGTGGTGCGGTTCCTCCAGGGACGGGCATCCACCATGCGGCTCATTTCGGGCGTGGCGGCGGGCTACCTGCTTTCGGCGGCCCTGGTGCGCATCATTCCCGAAAGCCTGGAGCAGGGCGGGGAAGGCACCGCCTATTGGGTCCTGGGTGGTTTCCTGCTGGTGCATGTGATGGAGCACGGCATCACCAGCCATTTCCATTACGGCGAGGAAACCCACTTGGATGGCGGTCCCATGACGGGCATCATGGCGCTGGTGGGGCTTTCGCTGCACAGCTTCATGGATGGCCTGGCCCTGGCGGCCGCGGTGCACAGCGGCAGCAATCTCGGATTGTTCATGTTCATGGCGCTGCTCTTGCATCGCGTTCCCGAGGGGGCGACTATCTCCAGCATTTTCCTGGTGCGCGGCTTCGGCCGGCGCGGGGCGCTCCTGGCCTCCGCCGGCCTCGCGGCGGCCACGTTGATCGGGGCGATGAGCCAGTCGGGCCTTCATTTGAGACCCGCGCCGGTGCTGGCTTTGGCTGGGGGCCTGGTGATCTATGTAGCCAGCTCGGATCTGCTGCCGCAAGTGCAGAAGGAGCCTGGCTGGAAAAGCACTTTGGCTCTGCTCACGGGCTTCGGCATGTTCCTCATCACCTCGTTGATCGCCCCCCACCAGCACGGCGGCTGAGGTTTCATGCGGCCCCCGTCCTCGATGTGTCAATGGCTGGCGATCCTGCTGTCCGCCTTATCCGGGGTGGCGCTGCAGGGCCAAGGTTTGCCAGCCCTGCCGCGCGCAGGACTCCTTGAAAAAGATGTCCCCTTCCCCGATCCCATCGCGTTGTTGCCCTTCAGGCCCTTCGATCCTGGCGGCACCTCCAGCCGGCACGTGCCGTTCCGGTGGCGGGGCGAGAAGGTCGTGGAAACAGCGGACTCCTGGAGCATCGAGGGTGGCGCCATCGAAACGAATGAAGTGCTCCTGCTCGCGGATCGCATCCACTACGACCTGGGCACAGGGCAACTCAGGGCCGAAGGCCACATCCGCATGGAAGCACCGGGCCTGAGACTCCGCTGCGAGCGGCTTTCCATGGACTGGAAGCATCAGGTGGGCGAAGCGCGCGCGCTGGAACTGGATTTGCCCCCCGAATGGGTGCTTCGTTCCGACAGCGTGGCCTTCACCACCCTGAAGCATTGGGATTTCAAGGCGGTGGAATTGAGCCCTTGCCCCCAGGAAGAGCCGGGCTGGAGGGCGCGGCTTTCGGAACTGAAGCTCGATCTGGATGGATTCGCGACGCTGCGCCACGCGCGCGTCCTGGTCGGTCATGTCCCGCTGCTCTATGTGCCTTGGGCCATCTATCCAGCCAAGGCCCAGCGCAGTTCCGGGCTTCTCCCCCCCCTGCTGGGCTACAGCGGGCGCCTGGGGGCCAACGTGGGCCTGAGCTATTTCCAGACTTTGGGGGAAAGTTCCGACGCCACCTTCTCGCCCCAGTACTTTTCCAAACAAGGCGTCCTATGGGGAATGGAATCCCGCTGGAACCCCGAACCCACCCACCAGGGCAGCTTCCAGGGCCAGCTCATCAATGAACGCAGCAGCCACGAACGCCGCTACCGGTTCGGCGTCAGGGAAGTCTGGCAGCGCGAGGATGGCTGGCAACTCACCGCGGACATCAACCAGGCTTCCGACAGCCTGATAGATGCCGACTACGGCAATGGCCCTGGTCAGCTTGGCGCGCGACCCTTCGACAGCGCCTTCTACCTGGGCAAGAGTTTTCAGTGGGCGAGTTTCGCGTTCACGGCCCAGGAACAGCGCAGTTTCTTCCTGCCCAATGATCCGTTCTTCCGCCCGGACTTTCCCAGTTCATTGAAGCGGCAGGTGCTGCCCCAGGTGGAGGCCCGTTTGTTTCCGATTC
Organism: Acidobacteriota bacterium; assembly: GCA_021786615.1. Classification (GTDB taxonomy): domain Bacteria; phylum Acidobacteriota; class Holophagae; order Holophagales; family Holophagaceae; genus JANXPB01. The sequence continues at coordinate 9,898 of JAJYMZ010000221.1, read as the reverse complement.
CCCTGGGGAATTTCTACCTGGATGGTTCCTGGCGCACCAGCCGCCTGAGATACAAGATCCAGACCGGTGAGCGCGATCCTGAGGGACGCTATACCTGGGGCCGGGACGATGGTTTTCTGAGGGTTCACGGCCGGTTGGGCCAGTGGGGCCCGTTCCGCGCGGATGCCCAGCTACTGGCCCGCTACACACGCTATGGCGCCATCTTGAAGGAGGCGGTCTTCGATCCCAATTCCGGGGCCAGCGGGACCTCCGTGGATCCTGAAATCAATTCAGCCTTCGACCCCTTCCGCGCCGAAGGGGATTCCGCGAAACGCTACTTTGATTCCATCAAGCTCCAACTTTCCGGCCCCCAGGCGGGACGCACGTACACTGGCCTTTCCCTGTGGGGCTATCACGGGGACATCCGCCATGTGATCGAGCCTTTCCTTGCCCTCACGCAGAACAGCAAGTTTGGCCTGGCGGGCAAGATCCCTCGCTTTGACGAGGTGGACGCCCAACCCGGCGTGGACGGCAGCGCCATGGGAGAGAGGAGCGCCGAGCTGGGCATCAAGCAGCACATCCTTGGGAGGCCCGGCGCCGGCATGGACTTCGCGGATTTGGTCCGGTGGCGCCTTTCCACCAAGTTCCATTTCAACCCTATCCTTCTGGGGGATGGCCGCATCAAAAAGGGCTTCGATTCCCTGGACAGCAACATAGATGTGGAGCCCAGCGAGTCCTTCCGCGTCAACTTCAGGCGATCCTCGGACCTGGTGGATGGCGGCACGGACAATTCACTCACCGCCGAGGTGAAAAGGGCCGATGGAAGCCGCTTCAACCTCTCCTTCTTCTCCACGGGCATCAACCGATTCCTGGTGCGGCAGCAGGGCCTCCAATTGGGGGGAATGCAGCGATTCCTGGATGACCGCGTGCGCCTGGAGTTCAGCACCAATTACGATATCAAATCCCATGGTTTCAGCTATAGCCAGGTGGGCCTTGCCTATGTCACCCCCTGCGTGGCTGCCACGCTCCGCTACACGCACATCGCGCTCTCCATCCCGCGCAAAAGCGGGCCCACGGGCAAGGAAGACCGCGTGGACCTCGTGCTCACGCTGCGTGGACTGGGCGATCTGTTCACTTTGAGGCAGTAGGCATTGGGTTCTCGTCCCCGACTCTCGGCTGGAGACTCGCGGCGCGGGGTTACTCCACCACCACCACGCAATTCCTGCCACGGCTTTTGGCCTGGTACAACGCCTTGTCCACCTGCGCGAAGAGGTCCTTGAAGCCTTGGGGTCCCGGGGCGCCGACGCCGAAACTCATGCTCGGAAAGATCGCATGACCGCTCTCCAGGACCAAGGGCTCGCCATCAATGCGGCGGCGGAGTTTTTCCGCCACGCCTTCGCCGACCTTGAGATTGGTCTCGGTCAGCAGCACGGCAAATTCCTCCCCCCCGATGCGGAAGGCCAGGTCTGACTTGCGGAGGGAATCATGGATGCGGGCGGTGAGGGCCTTGAGCACCTCGTCTCCGGTGCCGTGGCCAAATCGGTCATTGATGAGCTTGAAATGATCCAGGTCGCTGAGGATGAGCACGAAGGGGCGCTTGTGGCGCTCCCACTGGAAGAGCGCATGCTCCAGGTTCTGGTCGAAAGCCCGCCGGTTGAGCAGCTGGGTCAGGGGGTCCGTGAGCACTTCGTTACGTAGGGCTGCAGCTTCTATTTCCAGCATGATGCGCCGCTCGCGCAGATCGTTGATCTGGCGGTCGAATTCCTGTTTCACGCGTTTGGCGTGCATCCATTCCAGGCCCCGGCGGCAGGCGTGCAGCAGCCGCGGCCCGGAGAGGGGCACCGGCAGCCAGTCTCCGGCTCCGGCCAGCAGCAGCTTCCGCTCGACGCCTTCGTCCGCCCCATTCCCGATGAGGATGATGAAGGGTTTTTCATCCTGCTCCCGGAGCCTTTCGATGATCCGGATGGCGCGTTCACCGGTGCTGTCCAGGCCCAGGAGCACCAGGGGCACTTTGACGATTTCGTGTTCCCTCAGGAATCTGGCCGCTGAATGCAGCTTCAGATCGAAGCGGAAGGGTTGCAGCAGTCCAGGCAGCTTCCGGCCAAGCCCTGTGGGCAGCCCTATGGCACATACGGGCACCGCCCGCCCGGCGCGATCCGGATCCCCCTCCATCACGGGTTCCAGCTGGTGCAGAAGCTGATGGATTGTACTGCCGGCGGCGACGAATCCATCCCCATCCACCTCCCGCAGGAGGTTCATGTCGGCCTGGGCAGGCGGTTCCTTGAGGATGATGTAGATAGGCAGGTTGTGGAAAAGGGCCCGGCTTTCTCCACGCATGAGATTGCAGAAGCGGAAGCCGTCCAGGGGATCACCGCTGGCATCCACGAGCATCAGCTCGGCCTGATCCCATGCCTCAGTGGCCAGGGCGCTCAGCTGATCTGGCAGATGCGTGATCTGGTGCCCGGCCCCCTCATAGGCCATGCGGAGGCGTTCGACGAGAGTCTGGTGCTGGGTTATGACGACGATGTTCATAGGGGTTGGGCGCCTGACCCAGGATAACGGTGGTTGGATATTATCGGGGGGGAAAGACACTTCAATGACAGATTCTTCCCGAACGACTCGCAAGGCGCGAGGCGGTGAAAACTGGATTTTGTGGCTGCACGACCCAACCTGGCTTCAGGCTTCAGGCTTCAGGCTTCAGGCTACGGGCTACGGGCTACGGGTTCGCATCTGCATCAGCATGATCCAATGCGAAGCGATTCTTTTCCCGAAGCCCGTAGCCCGAAGGGGCTTCCATCTAGCCCAGGAAGGCTTTGAGGGTTTTTGAATACCGCGGGTGGCGAATCCTGTTCGCATCCCTTCGGGATGTGCCTTCGGCCCTTTGGGCCTCAGCTCACAAATTCGCCGGATAAGCGATTGTTCTTTCCCGCGTTTAGCCTAGGAAAGCTTTGAGGGTTTTTGAATACCGCGGGTGGCGAATTTTCCGGAGGGCTTTGCTTTCGATCTGGCGGATGCGTTCGCGGGTGACGGCGAATTCGCTGCCGACCTCTTCCAGCGTGTGTTCGGAGGTGTCGTCGCCCACGCCAAAGCGCATGCGCAGGACCTTTTCCTCACGCTCGGTGAGAGTGTGCAGCACTGAATTGACGGTCTCCTTGAGGCGCTGGCCGACGACTTGTTCCACAGGGGAGACCACGGTCTTGTCCTCGATGAAATCACCCAGGTGGCTGTCCTCTTCCTCGCCGATGGGCGTCTCCAGGGAGATGGGCTCCTGGGCGATCTTCATCACTTTGCGGACCTTGCCCACGGGCATGTCCATGGCGTTGGCGATTTCCTCGCTGGTGGGTTCGCGGCCCAATTTCTGGACCAGCTCCCGCTGAGTGCGGATGAGCTTGTTGATGGTTTCGATCATGTGCACCGGGATGCGGATGGTGCGGGCCTGGTCGGCGATGGCGCGAGTGATGGCCTGGCGGATCCACCAGGTGGCATAGGTGCTGAACTTGAAGCCGCGGCTGTATTCGAACTTGTCCACGGCCTTCATGAGGCCTATGTTGCCTTCCTGGATCAGGTCCAGGAACTGCAAGCCGCGATTGGTGTAGCGCTTGGCGATGGAGACCACCAGGCGCAGATTGGCTTCGATCAATTCAGCCTTGGCGGCGCGGCTGATGGACTCGGCGGCCTTCAGGTTGTTGTAGTCCGTGTGGAAACGTTCAGAGGTCGTCTCGTACTTCTCGAAGAAGCGCACCAGCTCTTCGTGGATGTGCTTGGCCTCCTGGTTGTACTTTTCCTTCATCTTGGCGAAGGCGGGGTTTTTCAGGCGGTCCTTGATCTCCCGTGCCTTGCGCTCGCCGCCCATCACCTGGTTGTGATGATGGGTGATGCGATCAATGAGGCGGGTGATGGCGAGGCTGTTGAGCCCCAGACGGCGCACCTGGCGGCTGACCCGGGCGCGGGCCAACAGGACTTCGCGGCCTATTTTCCGGCGCTTCCCGATGGTCTTCTCCCCGGCTTCCACGGCCCTTTTGAGATCCAGCAGATCCTGCAAGGCCTGATCATAGACCAGCAATTTCTCGAACTGGTGATGGACGTGCTGGGTGGCCGAAGTGCTGTCGGCATCCTCGTCCTCATCCACCTCGTCACTGAGGCCCACCACCTCACGGATCTTGCCTGGGTTCTCCTTCAGCATCTTGCCGATGTCAATGAGCAGGCCCGAAGCCAGGCGCGAACGGGAAAGCGCCCGCATGACCGACCGGACTCCGATCTCGATGCGCTTGGCGATTTCCACTTCGTTCTCGCGCTTGAGCAGTGGGACAGTGCCCATTTCCTTGAGGTACATACGGACCGGATCGTTGAACTTATCGCCCTCAGAGCCGTCAATGTCTACATCACCGTCTTTGCCATCCTTGCGCTTCGCCCCCAAGGGGAGGAGCTCTTCTTCGATCTGATCCCGGGCTTCCAGCCCTTCGGCCTCGGTGGCGCCAATGCCCACCGCCAAACGATTGAACATGTTCATCACCAGCTCCAGATCCTTTGGGGAACTGGCGGTGGGCGGCAGGAAGGAGTTCAGTTCATCCACCAGCACATAACCGCGGCGGCGGCCGAGCGAGATGAATGCCTTGGTGAGATCAAAATAGGTGTCGCAGGCGGGCGTTTGAATCATCGATTCCTCAAAGATCCTCTGGAGACGGGAAGCCTCAAGAGCAGGGGCGGCCGCACACTAGCTTCGGTCATGAGTCCGTGGCTCATAGCTTCAGGCAGGGTTTTCCCATTCTGTGGAAAGCCCGGAACCATTCAGTGTAGGGTACTTCGCGCTTCAGGCAAGGGTAAATTCCCAACTTTAGGCCGGAAAACCACCCCGCAATTGCCGGGCCAAAGTGCTTTTTCGGGAGAGCAGCGAAGCCTGCCTGGACTCCAGGTGGCGGCACAGATCAGGATCCGTTGAGGTGGCGGGATCCTGGAGCTGCTGGTTCAGCAGTCCGAGTTCGTGTTGGACATAGGCCGCTTCCAGTCTCCCAAAGACCCGTTCCGGGGCGGTTTCGGAACCATTCCGCAAGGCCTTCTGAGCCTCCTGGCGCCGGATCAGGGCCAGGATCTCGTCCGGCAGGGCCTGCTCGTCGCCCTCGGCATCCAGCAGGGCTTGCAGGACCGGCGCGCCCTCCAGCCCTTCCCACCAGGCATGGGGCAGCTGAGCCACCTGCTGGCGGGTTTCGGCCCGCAGGCAGAAATGGAGAAGGGGCCGCAACATCTCATCCACCTTGGGTTCAGTGGTTTGGCTCGGTTCCTTGGAAACCGGGGATGGAGGGGGCTTCATGGTTCCGCGATTGATCTCGGAAAGGGGAATCTGCAGCTGATGGGCCAGACTCGCGAACAGCTCGCGCCGCTCTGGGGTGTTGGGCAGATAGGGCAGGTAGGCTTGCAGTTCCTTGAAGGCTTCCATGCGATCGGCGATGCGCCGCAGATCCTTTCCTTTGAGGGACTGGGCCAGCATGAAACTAGTCCAGTCCGGCGCGCGCCGGATGAGTTCCCGGAAGGCCTCCGCGCCGACCCGCAAGCACCAGGTATCGGGGTCCTCCCCGTCCGGCAGTTCCAACAACCGGACATCGAAGCCCAGGGGCAGGGCCAGCCTCAGGCTTTTTTCGAAGGCCCGGCGTCCGGCCGCGTCCCCGTCGAAGCAAAGGACGAGGCGCTTCGTGAAGCGCCCGATCATCCGCAGATGATCCTCGGTGAGCGCAGTCCCCATGGGCGCCACGGCCTGATGAATGCCCTGCTGGTGGAGTTGGAGCACATCGAAATAGCCTTCCACCACCACGGCCCCATCCCGCATCACACCTTTGGCGCGGTGCATCCCGAACAGTGTTTCGCTTTTGTGGAAGAGGGGCGTCTCGCGCGTGTTCATGTACTTGGGTTTGTCGTCGCCAAAGGCCCGGCCGCCGAAGGCCACCAGCCGTCCCCGGGTGTCGTGGATGGGGATGGTGAGGCGGTTGCGCAGGAAATCCACCATGGAACCGCGCTCTGTGCGTGAGGCCAGTCCGGCCTGCTCGATGAGATCCACGGAAAATCCGTGGCCTTTCAGCGCAGTGATGAGACCGTCCCAGGATTCCGGGGCCACGCCAAAGCCAGCTTCCTGCGAGAAGGCCTCGGAGATGCCGCGTTTTTTCAAGTAGGCCAGGGCGTCCGCATGACCGCTCAGCTTCAGTTCGTACCAAGCCTGGGCGGTATCCAGCACCGCGCGCAGGCGGGCGTCCTGGTCCACTTCAGCCGGGGCGCGCTCCTTGAATTTCGGCACTTCGATGCCCGCCGCATTGGCAAGCTGTTCGAGGGCTTCAGGAAAACTCAGGCCCTCGCGTTCCATGAGCCAGGTGAAGGCATCGCCGTGTTTCCCGCAACCGAAGCAGTGGTAGAAATTCTTGCCCGGAACCACCTGGAAGCTGGGCGAACGCTCGCTGTGGAAGGGGCAAAGGCCCGAGTACGCCGCGCCTGACTTCCGCAGTTTGACCGCCTGGCCCACCATGGCCACCAGATCCGTTGCGTCCTTCACGCGTTCTACCAGATCGCGGTCTTTCATGGTTCAGTTGCCCAGCCAGATGAAATGCCTTACGCCAGGAAGCCAGGCATTGGCTTGAAGGATGAATGAAACCAGCATCCCTAGAATCCAGTAGCCAGCGAATGCCCCGATAGGCAGGGGCTTCGGCAAGCGCCGAAAAGCGCTAGCAGCGAGGAGGCCCATCAATGCCCCCCAGGGGAGGCCCCAGGAAGGCGCGTACAACAGCCCCGTTATGGCTAGGGTGCTGATGAGGACCCAATCCGGCATGAGCCTGAGGCGATTCGCGAAGGGCCGGATGCTGGCAATGGCCCCCCCCACTCCGAAGGCAGCCAAGGGCAAAACGGAAGCCGATTGCAGACCCCAGTCCCACCAGGGCTTGGGCAGAAACAATCCGAGCAGGAGGGGAAGCATCCAGTTCATCGCTCGGGTTCCACCAGGCATTCGTTCCACGGTTCTAGCATCATTTCCCCAATGGAAAACGAGTGGAGCCAGTCCGGCCCCCAGCAGTCCCAGCACCGGATCCCGGCCCGAGATCAGCATCCAAAGGAACACCCAAAGCCAAGGGCCAGACCCTCGGTCACTGGGCCATTCCTCGCCCGCGAACGTAGCGATTCCAAGACCCATGAGCACCAGCAAAATCGTAGGCTGCCATTCAGCCGGATCATAGAAACGCAGAAGGGTCAGCCAGGCAAAGTCTAGGGAAAGAAGGCCTGTGAGAAAGGCCAGCACCCAGCGGAAGGAAGACCGGGCGGGGGCGTGAAGTGCTCCGGGAATGAACTTCTGTACCGTCACGATACCCAGGGGCGCCATAGCCAGAACCACCGCGCCATGATGAAAGTTCAGACCGGAAATGGTCAGGAGCCGCACCCAGGAACCCAGATACAAAATGAGCCAGGCCAAGGCCATCAGCGACCTCCAGCGTTGCTGTGCGGTTGCGGGGAGATGACTCGGTCATTGCGTTGGTTATCCGGCGTAAGGGGCCGTAACGGAATAACAGGAAAAGCGCCGGTGACTTCGTAACGGCTCCTAAGCAGTGGTTCGCTGGCGATGGGATCAGGCTTTCCGTCTCCATCCAGATCGGCCGTGTAGCTCAATAGTTTGCCATCCAGGAAAACCAGCGTGTGGTACCCGAAATAGGCTTTGGGCCAGCGGGTCACCCGGCGGATTTCATTGCCGAGGGTCGTGGTGACGATGAATTTGGTGCCTGGGAAATCCCATGTGTCATCCCGCAAGCGGCCGTCGCCGTCGAAAACCGCGTCGCTATGCCAATGGCCAGAAAGCACCGCTGCCACCTTCGCATCCTTGCAGAGCTGGATGAACTCGCCGCGCCGGGCGCCGAGGATGCCCCCACTGCCCTTGGCCTCGCCCCGGGCGGCCGTATCGCTGGGAAAGACTGGATGATGGAGTTGCACAAGCACGGTGCGGTCCGGTGTATTCGCGAGTTCCCGCTTGAACCACGCGAATTGGGCGGGTGTGAATTGATCCCGGCCGTGTTCCGAATCGAGGCTCAGGATCGTGAAAGGCCCGAAGTCCACTCGATGCCAAGTATCGGGTCCAAAGTGGCGCAGATACTGTATCCAGGCTTTGCGCTCGTGGTTGCCAGGGCAGGCCACAACCAAGGCTCCTTGGCGTTCAAGATCCTTGAAAAAGGTGGTGATCCGGTCGAAATCTGCCGCGGTATTTCCATAGCCCAAGTCCCCCGAGGCCAGGATCAGATCAGGCTTCACTTCGGACATCCGAGCGACGAAAACCTTCAGCAAATCATCTCGCCCGGGCGGGGGGAGGTCGGCGATGTGGACCACCTTCCAGCGGCCAGACTGGTCTCGGGGCTTCGTGGGCATGGTTTCGGCTAGGGAGCGCGCCGTAAAACCCGAAAGTGTCCAGGAAACATCTGTGAATCCTCCGACCTTCATTTTCTGCCGCAAGTCGTTTGGCACCACGAAGGGCAAGGAAAGCGCGACTTCCATTGGCCCTGACGGGTTTACCAAGGGCAGGCCAGCCAAAGGCCTATCCACCCGGGCCTTGGGGGGCCATCCCACAGCCAACAAGGCGACCAGGGTGATGAAGACTGAGAGGAGAACGCGCTTCATGGCTTAAGCCCCCCAGTCCATTGATTCGAAAATCCCGTGCTCTTCGGGAAAGATTTTCGTTTTTCGATTTTCGATTTTCGATTGGAGATCAATGGACGATGGGAGTCCCCAATCGGCAATCGAAAATTGGCAATCGGCAATTGAAAACTTGGTTTCGATTGGGCTAAGTTGTGTTTCAAAGGCTTATTGTGGCTTAACAGAAATCGGCTCCATGCATCGTAGGCCTTGGCCAGTTCCGACATCGCCCTAGTGCGGGCGGGATCAGCCGCGGCTTGATCCTTGGGGTCCGGCTGGTTCACAGCGTACAGCGCGGGGCGCCCGTCAGGTTCCAGATTCAGGTATAAATCGTCTTGCAGCAGCCCCATCCTGGGCGGGCGGCGAAAGGTCGTGAAGGTGAAGGCGCAGCTGCCCGGATCAAAGGCTGGATCGAAGAGATCCCGGCCGAGGGTTTGGGTCTCGGTCTCGCGCCCCAATAGGCTCAGCAGCGTGGGCAGGATATCCACCTGGGAAGCGATGGTGTGGCGCCGCTCCGGCTTCAGCAGGCCAGGAGCGTAAATGATGAAGGGCACGTTGTGGATCGCCAGAGTCAGGTCGCCAAATCTCGGGTCGTTGCTTCCCCGTGGAATGCCATGGTCGCCCCACAGGACAAAAAGGGTGTCCTTGTAATAAGACTCGCGGCTCGCTGATCTGAAAAATTCATCCAGGGCGTGGTCCATGAGCCTAAGTGCGTTGAACTCGTCGCTGCTGACGAAGCCCGCGGCTTTCAATTCCGCCGCGCTGGGCTCGACCCGTTGGAAATTCTTGATGTGCGATGGAATCGTGTAGGGTGGATGGTTGCCGCTGGTTTGCACATAGGCGAAGAAGGGCTGCCGCTCCCGCGCCAGGGTCTCGTTGGCTTCACTCAGCAGATCCTGGTCGCAGATGCCCCATACATCAACCTTGGGGCTCTTGTAGGAACCTTCTTCGTGCAGCACCAGATCCGGCAGATTGTGGTGGAGGGCCGCCCGGATCTGGGCCCAGTTGGCGCTGCCGCCCAGAAAGTAGTGCTTCCGGTAGTCCGTCAGGTAACTCAGGAGCGTGTGCTGATCCACCAGCAGAGGATTCCGGGTGGCGTTCTGCACGCTGCTGACATCGGGAGTGCCGAACAGCGTGGCGAACATGGAGCGGCTGGTGTTTTCCATGACGACGTAAAAACGGTCGAAGAAGATGCCCTCCCGGCTGAGGCGCGCCAAGGTGGGCGTGGGGTCCAAGGGATTGCCAAAAGGTGAAGTCTTGAACGCCGCGAGGC
>JAJYMZ010000032.1 GCA_021786615.1 Acidobacteriota bacterium | reverse complement strand
GGCATCTCGAACTCCATCCCTTTGAGCTTGGCGCAGGCCCTGAGACAATAAAAGGTCCCGTCTCGGAGATATTTGGAGTTTCCATGAAATTTTTTGTCGATACCGCCAGCATCGCTGACATCAAGCGCATCAATGAGCTGGGAATTTTGGATGGAGTGACCACCAATCCCAGCCTCATCGCCAAGGAAAGCGGCAAGCCTTTCGAGGCCATCATCCAGGAAATCTGCGGCATCGTGGACGGCCCCATTTCCGCGGAAGTCATCGCCACCGAAGCCAGCGCGATGATCAAGGAAGGCCGGAAGCTGGCCAAGATCCACAAGAACGTGGTGGTGAAGGTGCCGCTTACCGCCGAAGGCCTCAAAGCCTGCCATGCCTTCAAACAGGAAGGCATCCATACCAACGTGACCCTTTGTTTCAGCGCCGCCCAGGGCCTGATGGCCGCCAAGGCCGGCGCGACCATGGTGTCGCCCTTCGTGGGCCGCCTCGACGACATCAACCACATCGGCATGGAGATCGTCGAGGATCTGGTGCAGATTTTCGACACCTACGGGCTGGAAACCGAGGTGCTCGCGGCCTCCATCCGCGGCCCCCGGCACGTCACGGACGCGGCGCTGGCGGGCGCGCACATCGCCACCATCCCCCCCAAGGTCTTCGATCAGATGCTGAAGCATCCCCTCACGGACCAGGGAATCGAGAACTTCCTGGCGGACTGGAAAAAGGGCGGGCGATGAGACCCCACGTCCTCCTTTCTCTTCTGCTTGCCCTGCCCCTGCTGGCCCAGGGCGCCCAGGCGCCAGCCCTGGCAAATGCCTTGGCCCCGGCTTCCTGGGTTCTCGAACACCCCGAATTCAAGGCCAATCCCCATTGCATTTTCTGCAAGATCATCGCGAACCAGGCGCCCTCGAAAAAAGTCTTCGAGGATGACCGCGTGCTGGCTTTCTGGGATATCAAGCCCCGGGCGAAAGTGCATCTGCTGGTGATCCCCAAGCAGCACGTCTCCAGTCTCGCTGAACTCGAGCAGCTTCCCATGGAGACTCGCAGCGCCCTGCTCACGGCCTGCACCAAGGTGGCGCGGGAAGCAGGCATCGCGACTTCGGGTTTCCGCATCATCGTCAACAGCGGCAAGGACGCCAGCCAGTCGGTGTTCCACCTGCATTTCCACGTGGTGGGCGGCGAGCCGCTGCCCGCGGATGCAGTACGGGTGAAGCCCGACGCACCTGGGAAGTCCTGATCCATCGCCTGCGGGCTTCTTCCCCTTCGAATGGAGCCATCCGTGTCCCTCGAAAAAAAGATCGAGACCCTCAAGGCCAAGCATGCCGCGGCGTACGCAGGCGGCGGCGAGGCTCGTGTTACCAAGCAGCACGAGGGCGGCAAGTTCACGGCGCGGGAGCGCATCGCGGCCTTTCTGGACGAAGATTCCTTTGAGGAAATGGATGCGCTGATGGTGCATCGCACGCCGGATCTGGAAAAGATTCCCGGGGATGGCGTGATCACGGGCTTCGGCCGCGTGGACGGACGGCCCGTGGCGATCTTCGCGCAGGACTTCACGGTTTTTGGTGGCTCTCTTTCCGAAGGATACGCGAAAAAAATCTGCAAGGTCATGGACCTGGCCATGAAGATCGGCTGCCCGGTCATCGGCCTCAATGACAGCGGCGGCGCGCGCATCCAGGAAGGCGTGGTGTCCCTGGGGGGCTACGCGGATATTTTCTTGCGGAACACCCTCGCCAGCGGCGTGGTTCCGCAGATCTCGCTCATCATGGGGCCCTGCGCCGGGGGCGCGGTCTACAGCCCCGCCATCACCGACTTCATCACCATGGTCCGCGGGACGAGCTACATGTTCGTCACCGGTCCTGATGTCATCAAGGCCGTCACCCATGAGGAAGTGACCAAGGAAGAACTGGGCGGCGCCACCACCCACAGCGCCCGCAGCGGCGTCGCGCATTTCGTTCAAGCCAGCGACCTGGCGGCGCTCGCGCACACCCGCGAACTGCTCTCCTTCCTGCCCAGCAACAACCTGGGCGAAGCGCCCCGCAAGGCGCCGCGGACGCCGCAGGCGCTGGAGAACCCGGACCTCGACAGCATCGTTCCGGATGACGCCAGCAAGCCCTACGACATCCGGCTGATCATCAAGGGCATCGTGGACGACGCGGCCTTTTTTGAAGTGCACGAAGCCTTCGCGCCCAATATCGTGGTGGGTTTCGCCCGCATCGAGGGCCGCAGCGTGGGCATCGTGGCCAACCAGCCGGCCTTCCTGGCGGGCGTGCTGGACATCAGCGCCAGTGAGAAGGGCGCGCGCTTTGTGCGTTTCTGCGATGCCTTCAATATTCCGATCCTCACCTTCGAAGACGTCCCGGGTTTCCTGCCGGGGGTGAACCAGGAGCACGGCGGCATCATCCGCCATGGCGCGAAACTGCTCTTCGCCTTTTGCGAAGCCACGGTGCCGAAGATCACCATCATCACCCGCAAGGCCTACGGCGGCGCCTATTGCGTCATGGCCTCCAAGCACATCCGCACGGATTTCAACTTCGCCTACCCCACCGCGGAAATCGCGGTGATGGGCGCCGAGGGAGCGGTGAACGTCCTCCACGGCAAGGCCGTGGCGGGCGCGGCGGACCCAGTGGCCAAGCGGGCGGAGCTCATCAGCGACTACAACGAGAAGTTCGCCAATCCCTTCTTCGCCGCGGAATTCGGCTTCGTGGATGAGGTCATCCTGCCCCGGGAAACCCGCAAGAAACTGGTGCGGGCCCTGGCCCTGCTGGATACGAAACGGGACACCACGCCACCTAAGAAACATGGGAACATTCCGCTCTAAACCAACCCATCCTTCAGGAGTCATCATGCGAAATATGACCTTCCTTCTGCTCGTAGCGCCCCTCGTAGCCCAGGCTCCCGCTGGCGTGGACCAAGCCTTCTTCAAGGGCGATCCCCGCGCCGTCATGGCCGGGTGCGCGGATCGCGCCAGGGCCATCAAACCCAAGGACAGCCGCCTGCTGGCGGAATATGGCCGCGCCTACTTAGCGAGCGGGGACCGCGCCAAGGCCGAGGGGGCTTTTGCTGCCGCCCTGATGGACGATCCCAAGGATGGCGAGACCCACCGCCTCATCGCCTATGCCTGGCTGAAGAACGGCTTCAAGCCGGAAGCCATCGCCGCCTTGGACAAGATGGTGATCATGGATCCCAAAGCCAAGAATGCCTTTTCCAAGGCCGCGGTAAATCTCATGGATGCAGGCCTGACCGACAAGGCCGTTGAGCTCATGAAACGCGCCTGGATCCTGGACCCCAAGGACTGGCAGAACTGCTCGGACTTCACCCGCGCCGCGGTGCGCAACGGGAAGCTTGATCTGGCTGCCGAATGGGCCATGCACACCGTCGAAGCCAAGCCCAAGGAAGAGCGCATGTGGAACGAGCTGGCCCTCGTCTATGCCGATGGCGGGGCGGAACATAATTAGAGGGTAGAATCACCCCATCGCCGGAGGCCCTATGAGCCGCTGCTTCACGATTTCGACCCTCCTGTTTTCCGCCTCGGCCTTGGTGGCTCAGACGCCCTTCAGCGAATCTTTCTTCATGGGGGAGCGCAAGGCGATTCTCAAGGCCTGCGCCGGGCAAGCCCGCAGCATCAAGCCGCGGGATGCCCAGCTTCTGGCGGAATGCGGGCGCTATTTCATGGCCGGCGGGGATCCCAAATCCGCCGATGAGGCCTTTCTCATCGCCACCACGCTGGAACCCAAGGATGGGAAGGTCCTGCGGTTGATGGGGCTGGCCCACTTGAAACAGGGGCAGCGCAAAGAGGCCCTGGCCACCTATGACCTCGTCACCAGCCGGGATTCCGGGAACCGGGAAGTCATGGGCCTCATCGCCATTGATCTGGCGGAAGCGGGCCTGGCCAATGAGGCCAATCGCTACGCCCAGATCTCAGCCACCCTGGATGGCGGGGACTGGCGCCGCTTCATCGAATTCGGCCGGGCTTTCCTGGTGGGGGGCCATCGCAAGGAAGCAGCCGCCTGGTTCTCCAGGGCCTGCATCCTGAAACCCGGTGAAGAAAGGGTGTACCTGGAAATCGCCAAAGCCTTCGCTGAAGCCGGTCATTAGCCTGTGTTGAAGAAGGTCTTTCTCGATGCCACCGGTTCTATCCGGAACGGCTGGAAGATCCTGGGCTTCGCGGCCCTGCTCTATTTCTGCATGCTGCTCTTTGGCCTGTTTGGGCTGTGGCAGCGCTTCAGTTTTGAATGGGCCATGACCTTGGCCGTCCTGGCCGCGACGGTCCTCTGCCTTCGTCTCGAGCGGGCACCCTGGCCAAGGCCGGGACTGAAACCCTCCCTGCGCTGGGGCGCGGAATTCGCGGTGGGATCCCTGGGAGGTCTGCTGCTGATGCTGCTGGTGGCGGGCTGCATCTTCGCCCTCCACGGCTTTCATTGGCAACGGGGCGGAGGCGCGACCATGCAGGAACTGATGGCTGGTGCATGGCTCTATCTGGCGGTGGCCATCAATGAGGAATTGTTGTTCCGGGGTTATGTGTTCCAGCGCTTGTTCAAGGGCACCGGAACCTGGATTTCTCTGGCGCTCATGGGGCTCTGGTTCGCCTCCGCCCATTGGGACAATCCGGGCATGACCGGTGCCGTGAAGGTCTGGGCGACGCTCAATATTTTTTTGGCGGGCCTGCTGCTGGGCCTGGCGTATTTGAAGACGCGCCGCCTCGCGCTGCCCATGGGCATCCACCTGGGCTGGAACTGGGCCCAAGGCAGTCTGCTGGGCTTTGGCGTGAGCGGCACCATGGATACCCGCGGATGGGTGCAACCGATTTTCGAGGGACGCCCGGAATGGCTCACCGGCGGCGCCTTCGGGCTGGAGGCCAGTCTTCCCTGCGCGTTGCTGTGTGGCTTGGCCATCCTGGGCCTGGCCTTCTGGAAACCCCGCCTAGAAGATACGTCAGGCCACGCATGACCCGCAGCCTGCTCATCACCGGCGCTTCCCGGGGCATCGGCCGCGCTCTCGCGCTCCATTTGGCGGCCCGGGGAACCCATCTCCATTTGCTGGGACGGGATGAAACCGCGCTGGCTGCCGTGGCCTCGGAGGTTGCCGAAGCGGGAGGCGAGGCCCATGTCCACGTCGCCAGCGTGACGGATCGCGCGGCATTGAGAGCGGTGAGCGCGCGCATCTCGAACTTGGACGGGCTGGTGGCCGCTGCGGGCATTTCGGGCGTGACGCCCGTGGACAGCGAAGGAACCGAGGTGGATGATGCCTTCGACGGGATCCTTCAAACGGACCTCACGGGTTGCTGGAACACGGTGAGGGCCTTTGCGCCCAGGCTCGGCGCAGGGGGCCACATCGTGCTGGTGTCCTCGGTCCTGGGCCGCTTCGGCGTGCCCGGGTATGGCGCCTATTGCGCCGCCAAGCATGGCCTGCTGGGACTCACCAAGGCCCTGGCGCTGGAACTCATCCCCAAGGGCATCTACGTGAACGCCGTGGCGCCGGGTTGGGTGGACACTTCCATGGCGCGAACCGGCATCCATGCGATGGCACAGAGCATGGGGGTTTCCGAGGCGGAGGCCCGCCACAAAGCCGAAACAGTGGTTCCCGTGCAGCGCTTCTTCCAGCCTGAGGAAATCGCCCATGGCATCGCCTGGCTCCTGGATCCCGCTAACACCATGCAGGTGGGCCAGTGCCTGAACCTGGATGGCGGCGTGGTGCAGGTTTAGGATTCGGCCCAAGCGCTCTAAGCTTCTAGCGCCGATCTTTCCACTGCCCGGGCTTCTGGATGCCTTCATCCAGGATGAGGCGGAATTCCGGCGTGGGCTCGAAGCCCATGGAGCGGTACAGGGCTTCGGCGTGTTTGCTGGCGTGGAGTTCCACCATGCCGACGCCTTGAGCCTTGGCCACTTCCAGCAGGGCGATGGTCATTTGCCGGGCCAGGCCCCGGCTCCGGGAAGCAGGATCGGTATAGACATTGAACAAGTAGCCCCGCACGGCCTGGGGGCTCAGGGGATTGGGGAGCGCTTCCTTGAATTGGAGCAGTGCCCCCGCGACCACGCGACCCTCAGACTCTGCCACGACACCCCGCACTTCACCGGTGCTGAGCCAGGTGCGAAGGCGATCTCTGAAGGTGGCGGCCATGCGTTCGCGGCCCGCCTCGTCGCCATATTCCATGTCCGCGAACATGGCCACCCGGTGCCGCACGTGGAGCTCCAGGTCGGATGGGGTAGTGGGACGCAGGGTGAAATCCATGGGCCATCATCGCGCGGAATCCCGGGGGAGACTATCCTGGACCATGCATTACGCGGCGCTGGCATCGGGTTCCAAGGGCAACTGCCACGCATTCTGCGATGGCGAACGCGCGCTGCTCCTGGATGCGGGCCTTTCCCTCAAGCAGGTGCGCCTGCGCATGGAAGCCGTGGGGCTGGACCCCCGGACCATCCGGGCGGTGGCCCTCACCCACGAGCACTCGGACCACATCGGCGCCGTGGCGGTGCTGCTGCGCAATACCGATTGGGTCTTTTTGGTGACGCCCGAAACCAAGGCGGCCGTGGAGCGCATCCATGGGATCCAGATTCCGGACCGTCGCTGGGTCCCCCTGCGGGCGGGCTTCGCGGTGGACTGGTGCGGCTGGCGTGTGCACCCCTTCACGCTGCCCCACGACGCCTCGGACCCGGTGGCCTATCGGTTGGAGGTTCAAGGATTCAACGCGGCCGTGGTGACGGACCTGGGCCACCCGACGGCCCTGGTGGCGGACTATTGCCAGGATCTGGATCTGCTGGTGCTGGAAGCCAACCACGATGTGGACATGCTTCGCGATGGCGAATACCCGCCTCTCCTGAAGGCCCGCATCCTCAGCCGCGTGGGGCACCTGAGCAATGTCTCCATGGCGGAATTGCTGGCGAACGTGCTTTCGCCCAGGTTGCGCACCGTGGTGATGGCTCACTTGAGCGAGCAGAACAACGACCCTGAACTGGTGCGGGTGGTGGCCGCGGAGGTGCTGCAGGGTTGGCAGACGTCGCTGTACCTGGCGCACCAGCGCGATCCCCTTCGGCCGAGAGCCCCCGAGCCATTGGTGGCATCCTAGCCATGCAGGGGAATTAAAGGATTTCAAATGAAGCTGACTTGCTATCTTTCCACCTGCTTGGCCCTGTGCCTGGCATCACCCCTTCCAGCCCAGTCCTCACCCGACCTGAAAGAGCTGGTGGAGCGGTTTGACGCTGCCCAGGCCAAGGTTGATACCCTGCAGGCGCCCTTCACGCTGACCATCCGGCGCGCCATGTTGAAAACCCCTACGGTGACCAAGGGCACCCTGTATCTCCGAGGCTCGGAATTCGCCCACTTCAGTTTTTCCGCGCCAGAGGATCTGGTGCTGCATCTCACGCCCAAGGCCCTGATCTCCTATAGCCCCGGTGCCAAAGAAGCCGAGCTTCTCAAAATTGGCATCATCAAGAACCACAACCGGAAATTCCTGGGCCTTGGCCAGAAGCTTTCCTTCCTTGGGGAATATTTTCAACTAGGGCTCGGTCAGTCCAAGGATGTGGCGGGCACCTACTTCCTGATGCTGACCCCCCGCACCCTGGGCATGAAAAAGCGCATGCAAAGCCTGTACATCTGGGTGGACCGCGACTCCAACCTGCCCCGGCAGATCCAATGGGTCGAGCGAAGCGGAGACTCCTGGCTGTTGGAGCTGGGCCACCTTCAAGTGAATCAGCCATTGCCCCCGAGCGTCATCAACTTCAAGCTGCCTGGGGGCGTCGCCCTCAAATCCCAGTTCAGCTTTTTCGCGACAAGAAAGAAATAAAACTACACTAGGGAAGCAGCATACAGAGGAATCCTATGATTGTGGTTTGTCCATCCTGTTCGGCCCGCTTCCAGTACGACGAGACCCGGTTCCAGGGGGCCGTCAGCAAGCGCTTCCGTTGCCCCAAGTGCAGCCATGTGTTCGAGGTGTTCAATCCCGTCCGGCCAGCTTCGGACACGGATTCCGAAGCCCTCTTCGATCAGGTGTTCATCGAAGTTCCCCCAGCCCCCGGGGCTCCGGCGGTCCAGCGGACCCAGGCCTTTGTGCCCCCGCCGGCGGACCCCTTTGATCTTCCGGTCGGCGTGGTTCCTAGTTCGAATTCCTACCAGACCATCCCACAAGAGGACATGCCGCCTCCACCGCCCGCGCCACCCACCCCCGCCATCGAATCACCCTCTTCCACGGCCCATTCCACGGCCCGGCGTGATCGGCAAAGCATGCTCGATGGCATCCATTCGGGCGTCATGCCCAAGGGCATCAAGTTTAGCCTGGCCTTCCTCACGGGGCCCATGGCTTCGACGGTGCGCGTCATAGATAGGCCGAGTCTCGTCATCGGCCGCGATCAGGGGGAAATCATCACTCATGATCCCGAGACTTCCCGGCAACATGCGTCTCTGGCCATCCATGGCGATGGAACCGCCTGGCTGACCGACCTGCAAAGCACCAATGGCACGTTCGTTGATGGCGAATCCATTCAAGGCACCGTCCAACTCATGGACCGCCAGGAATTCACCTGCGGCAAAAGCACTTTCATGCTGCTCATACGCCCCGAAGATCAATTCTCACTCGAATAGGCCATGTCCGAAACCCAGGATCCCTTTGCTGCCCATCTTCAGCGTGCCCAGGACCTTTTCCAGGCCGGGGAGGTCATAGCCGCGGGCCAGATCTGGCAGGCGGTGCTGCGGAAGAATCCAACCCATGCCGGCGCCCGGGCCTGCCTGGTGCACGTGAAACACTGGCTGGATGAACGGCAAAAGGCCGGCGATCCTGTGGTGCTGGCCGCCCAGAACCAGGGCGCTGTGAGCCTGGACGACCTACCGGCATCCGGAACGGCTGCTGCGAGGCCCGCCCCCCCGCTCCCGAGGGTGCAGCCGCCTGGGGCCGTTACCCCGGCGCCAGTTCCACTCCCGCCGCCTTCGGTGGAAAGCGAAGCCACACCGCCCGAAGCGCACGGCGAGGGTGTGGATATTGATCTGCTGATCCGCCAGGGCTGCACTCTGTTCGACATGGACCAGCTCGAGGATGCCCTCGCGAGATGGGAAGAGGTCCTGAAAGTCGAGCCCAATCATCGCCTGGCGTTGGAATATGTAGCCAGCGCACGGCAGGAGCTGGCTCGCCAGGCCGCCCGGCGGGAACCACAGCTACCTGCCTCGGTTGCGGAAGCGTCCAGAATGGCTGCCGCACCCGTGCCGGACCTTGCTTCCACCGACACGGGCGAGGGCATTTTTGAGGGCCGTCTGTTCACTTTGCTGCAGCAGGGCCTCGAGCTATACGACCAGGGGAACATCGACGGCGCCATGACGCATTGGCGGGAAATGCTGGCCCTCGATCCCGACAACGAGGATGCGCGAGCCTATCTTTCCATGGCCCAGAAAGACACCAGCGCCGTGGCCTTGATGGACCCGAGCATCCGTAGTACCGGAAGCCACATGGTGAAGGCTCCCGGGAAACCCCTGGATGCTGAAGCCCTGGAACAGAAATGCCGCCAGGCAGAACGACTTAGGCGACTGGGCAGGTTGGAGCAAGCGGAATTTGCGTTCGAGGTGGTGTTGGCCCAGGAATCGCGGCATGAACGGGCCTTGCGGGGCCTGGAACAGGTAAGGGCCCTGCTTGCCGAAAGGCCCCCGGAACCGGAGCCGGAAGCGGGGTCAAGCCGGGACAACCTGGCCGCCATACCACCCATGGTGGTAACCGCGCCAGGCCAGGCCACTCGAGGTGGGTTGGCATTGCCGAAGCCCATCGCGGACATGATCCGGGACTATCCATGGATGAAATCCAAGGGGCTTTGGGGGGGCGTCGCGGGCCTGCTTTTGATCCTGATCGTGGGCGGATTTGTCTTCCAGCAGCATCGGATGGACGCGAAACTCAGCGCTGATCGCGCCTCTTTCTCGAGCGCGGCCCTGGCCCAGGTCTCAAGGGGAAACGAGATTCCGGATCTCTCCGAAAACCCCGCGAGCATTCGCACCGAAGCCGAACTCGCCATCGGAGATGATCCCGTGCGGGCGTATCATCGGGCCAAGGAATACCTGCGCTTGAATCCCGGCGATGTCACGGCCGCGCAACTGCTGGATCGCGCCAGGGCGGCCTTGAGTGAAGGCACACCCCAGCCAGCGACCCTGCAGGACTACCAGAAACATTTGTCTCAAGGGGACCTGGATTCGGCCGAAATGGATATTGACGCCTTGTTGAGAATCAATCCTGACAACAGCGATCTCATGCAGCGGGCGTCTAGGCTCTACTTGATGCTCGCCCAACTCCAGGCTTCCAGGGAGCGATGGGCCGAAGCGAAGGATGCTTTGAGAAAGGGCAGATCCTTGAATCCCGCGGATCGCGCCTGGCAGGGCCGGATCAAGCTCCTGGAGAAGATTCCCAATCAACCCAAGGCCGAGCGTCCGGGCTGGATCGCGTTCCTGGGCTAAGGGCCTGAAAGGAAATAAGGGCATAGCAATGGCTCAAGACTCAAGGCTCCACCGCCCCCGCAAAACCTGTCCCAGCTGTGGGCATAGGCTTTCGCAGCTCGGCGTGGAGTGCCCGGTTTGCGGCTTGAACATGGAGGGACAACCGCTTCCCCGTCCGCTGCTGTTCCAGGCTTCGGCTTTGCAAGCCAAAGCCCCACCTGCGAATCACGGTGCATCAACCACTTCGGAGCCTGTCCCCGGTGTCCCGCATCAGGCCATCGTATCTCCTGCCCTGGGCCGCGTGGCCCCCGTGATGATGGAAGAACCGGCCCGCGAACTCGTGGGATCCGAACAGGCCCTGCGGGTGCCTGTGTCCGAGACGCTGGAATCCGAAGCCGAAATCATGGGCTCGAGTTTCTGGTCTTTGGTCAAGCTAGAGATCCTCGAGGCGGTGACGCTGTTGGTCGCCAACGCGGTGCTTGCCTTGCTGGTCAGCTGGCAGTTGGGAGCACCCATCGCGCGCTGCTACGGCGAACTGTGGCCTTATCTGGTGAGCCTTCATCTCGCCTTTTCCTGGGTGATGGTGCTGGTTCCCATGGTGCTGGCGGGCCAGTCGCTCTTCATGGTGCCCATGGGCCTGCTGCTGGCTTCCGAACAGCCGGAACGAAGGCTGGCATTCTCCCTCTTCCACTTGCTCTCGGTCTTGGCCTTTCCCCTTTCGTTCCTTTGCATGGTCCTGACGCCCAATCACCGGACCCTGGCGGAACTGCTCACGGGCCAAGAGATCTTCCTCAAGCCGCTGTCGCGCGTGGGTTAGTCCAGGATAGGGTCCAAGTGGTACGGAATGGAAATCACGATGACCTTGGGCTTGCTAAGGAGGGAGGTCTTGATTCGCAACGCGGTCTGGTTGTGCAACAGGCTTTCCCACCAATGCCGCGTCACGAATTCCGGGATGATCACGGTGAGGATGTACTCTGGCTCCGCGCGGCGCATGCGGTCGATCTCGTCCAGGATGGGCTCCACGATCTTGCGGTAAGGGCTCCGGATGGATCTCAGGGGGACGCCCTCGCAGTACTTGGGCCAATCGGATTTGAGCTTATCGAGGGCCTGGCTGTCGCGCCCTTGAGCGTCCGGGAAGTCCACGGTGATGGCTTCGATCTCGCCGTAGTCCGCGATGGACCGAGCGTAACTTAGGGCGTGGATCACACCGTGGTGGATGCCCGAGACCAGCACCAGGACGCGGTGCTTATGGGGATAGATCATGTCGGTGCGGCTGGAGGCCAGCTTGCTGCGAACGCGGATGTAATGGCGATGGATGTTGTAGAAGAGCACCACCATCAGCGCCACCAGGATCACCACGATGCCCGTGCCCCGGTACTTGGTGATCAGGATGTCCGCCAGCACAATGCCCGTGGCCACCGTGCCCAGGCCATTGACCAAGGCCTTCCCCTGCCAGTGACGCCCCTTCACCTTCATCCAATGGCGCACCATGCCACCCTGGCTGAGGGTGAAGCCAATAAAAACGCCTGCCGCGTACAGGGGTAAAAGGACATCGGTGTTGGCGTGGAAGCCCCAAACCAGAATTCCCGCCATGATCGTGAGAATCAGGATGCCATTGGAGAACACAAGGCGGTCGCCCTGGCTGGAGAACTGGCGGGGTACGAAGCCATCCTTGGCCATCAAGGCGGCTAAGCGGGGAAAATCCGCGTAGGAAGTGTTGGCAGCAACCACCAAGATGGCGAAGGTGAAGCCCTGAACCGCGTAGTAGAAAGCCTTGGACAGGCCGGTCACCTGGCCGCCGGTCCCGAGGATTTGGATAGCCAGTTTGGACAACAAGGTTTCCTGGACCACCGTGGAATCCACGTTGTGCTGATAGATGACACCGTAGTGGTTCGCGAGAAGAGTGATGCCAAGAAACATCGTGAGCAGGAGGCCCACCATCCAGAGCATGGTGCGAGATGCGTTCTCTGCGGAGGGTTCCTTGAAGGCGGGCACACCATTGGAGATGGCCTCTACGCCAGTGAGGGCCGTGCAACCAGCTGAATAGGCGCGCATGAAGACCCACACCAGGGCCAACCCCGCCACACCCGTTCCCTGGCGGGCCGCAACTTCAACGTCTGTGGGTGTGATCTGGTGGCCTGCGGCCCAGCGGAAGGTGCCGACGCCCAGGAGGGTCAGCATGCAAAAGATGAATCCATACGTCGGAACCGCGAAAAGCGCTCCGCTCTCCTTGATGCCGCGCAAGTTCATGATCGCGATGAAGGCGATGGCCAGCAGGGTCAGGGCCACGTTGTGGCCCGCGAGATGGGGCATGGCGGCCGTGATGGCGGCGATGCCAGAGGACACGGACACCGCCACGGTCAGGATGTAGTCCACCAGAAGGGAAGAACCGGCCACAAGGGCGGGCATCTCCCCAAGGTTTTCTTTGGCGACGATGTAGGCCCCACCGCCGCCAGGGTAGGCCTTGATGGTCTGGCGATAGCTGGTCGCGAGGATGATCAACAAAACGACGATCCCCAGGGCCACCGGAATGGACAGTCCGAAGATCGCGTGTCCGGCGACCCCTACCGCGATGGCCGCCCCGGCGCTGTGCTGCAGAGCCATGGACAGGGAAGCCATGATCTCCTGGGTGGCGTAGGCTACGGACGACAAGGCGTCCGAACTGAAAACAGCCAAGGCGATGGGATTGCTGATCCTGGTGTGGTGCGTTTCCTCGCTGGCAAGTCGTCGGCCAAGGAGAACACGGCGGAAATTGAGCATGAGCAACCTGTCAGAAGGCGGGGTTGGCCCCCACTAGAACGATGTCATTGGCCGAACCACCATTGAAGCAGGAAACCGAATCCCACCCTGTTCCGGCGTAAGAGAATCAGGATTATGAAGGGTTCCGGGCAGGGAGTCACGCCCCTGGTAGGTTTGCGGGGGGGCCCGTCCATGAGGCTTTGAGGCCATGGCGGAGCCCCCTTCCTGGGTTTTCATGTGACTTGCGTCACACTTGGTGCCGACCCTGCACCCTAAT
>JAJYMZ010000066.1 GCA_021786615.1 Acidobacteriota bacterium | reverse complement strand
GCGAAAGCCCGCGAATTCAGGCGGCCCGGCGCGGATCACACGTAGCGCGAGGCCGCCGCCGGGCCGCCTGAATTTCATCCGTGAAGCTGGCACATGCATGCTCTCTTCTCGGTATCGGCCGAGCCGATACGCGAGACAAAGTGACTCTTGGCGTTCTTGGCGTCTTGGCGGTGGAATTCTTTTCTTTACGAGGGAACCCAAACCATGACATTTCAACAGGTAGTTTAGGTTGCGGCCACCTTGGAATCTGTGTCATCTGTGGAATCTGTGGACCAGTATTTCATCGGCGGAATCTGCGTCATCTGCGGCTAGATTTTCAACTGCGGCATCTGCGGCTGGTTTTTATCCTAAAACCGGTATTTCAGATGCACCGCGAGCGTCCTCGGCGGAATCACGTGCGTGCCGCCGAAGGTGCTCAGGAAGTTGTAGAGGCCTTTTTCGTCGAAGGCATTGAGCAGGTCCACACCGGCCTGCAGGCTGCGCTTTTCACTGAACTTGAAGGTTTCGCCGAAGCTGAAATCCCAGGTGGTGCGGGGCTTCACGCGCCACACGCCATCGCCACCGTCGAAGCGCACGAAGGGAATGCCGAATTCCAGATCTGGGTTGCCGATGGCTTCCACAGGGTCTTTCGCCACCAGGCCAGAATCGTAGCGGGCCAGGGATTGCACGTACCAATCGTTGTGCTCGAAGCGCAGACCCAGCTGCGCGGCCAGCTTCTGGTCATGGTCAATGAGGAACCGCACGCCGGGTGCATCCGGCGAATCCAGCAGCAGGCCGCCCACCGTGGGCGTCACGAAGAGCGCCCGGGTCTTGCCAAGGCTCAGGTACGTCGTGAATCCTTTGCCGGGGGCGAGGTCCAGGCGCAGGTTCACGCCGTGAAAAAGGCCATGGGCCGCGGCGATGGGAAACTGGATGCCCGTGTTGAAGAACTGCTCATTGTCCGCGGCGTTGCCGGATTTCTTCTCCCAGTATTCCAGGCTCACGCGGCCCATCTGGCCGATCTGCTGCTCCACGCCATAGGTGAAGCTGTTTTGCAATTCCGGTTCCAACGGCACCGCGGGAGTTCCCGCCAACGCGCCGAGATCCCGCGCCTGCTGGCTTAAGGAGAGCGCCAGGTTCTCGTTTTCCGGCGTGATCATGAGGCGGTCAAAGGAGGCCCGGAACACGGTCTGGGTGGCCTCCACGCGATAGGAAAGCCCCAGGCGCGGCTGAAGCTCCGTCTTCGAAAAATCCCGTTGGACATAGCGGTCCAATCGAAATCCCGCCGACAGGAACCAGGGACCGGTGTGCCATTCGCTTTGCACATAGGCCGATGAGAACGTCGGCGTGACCTTGTCATCAAACGTGAAAATATGGCCGCCGCCCGCGGGCGTGTAGGGATACAGCGGATCCGCAGAGTCCACCACCTGGTTCGGATCGGTGATGGCGAAACGGAAATTCTCATGGATGGGATAGGTGATGTGGCTGAGGCCAGCCTTCAGCGTGGTGGCCCCGAGTTTCTGGGTGTAGGCCACCTGGACGCCCAAGTTATCCAAACTGCGGTTCTGGTGGATCCAGATGGGGAAGTCGGCACCACCGGCGCTGAAGCCTTCCGGCAGGCCGTTGGTGGGGCGCAGCTCGGACGTCGCGTGGCGAGAGAACACCGTGGTTTCCAGATTGCGGTTGTCGTCTATGAGATGAGCCCAGGTCAGGCTGAAGTTCACGTCGGTGGATGCCGCCCGCTGGTCCTGGCCGCGCCCTTGCTGGCTGGGCAGGTTCACCACATCGCGATTCGAGCGGCCTCCGCTGACGGAAAACCTCAGGGTGTCCTTGGACGACAGCAGCCAATCGAAGCGCGAAAAAAACCGCTTTGACGAGCCTTGGTTGTGAAGATTCTCGAAGCTCACCGGGTCCAGGAAGCGATGGGATCTGTTGGCGGAGGCCGTCGCGAAATAGCCGAAGGAATCCGTGCCCCCCTTCACGCTGAGGCTGGTCTCCAGTGCCGAAAATCGCGACGCGCCGAACGTCACATCCCCCGCCAGACCTGGCTGGCCCAGCCCTGTCTTGGTGGTCATGTTCACCACCGCGGCGGGCTTGCCGCCGTACTCCGCGGAAATACCGCCGGTGACGACTTCCAGGCTCTCCACATTGGATGCGTCCAGGCCATTGGAGGAGGCCGCTCCCACCTGATCGCTCACGGGCACGCCATCAATGACATAGGTCACCTGGCCATGGCTGCCCTTGAAATGGAAGCGCCCGTTCTCGTCCGCGATGAAGCCCGGCGTGGCCAGCAGCACGCTCTCCATGGCCCGGCTCTGGGAAGCGGTGGGAATCTTGTCAATGAGGTTCTGGTCCACATCCAGATGGGACGCGGCGTGATCTTCCACCAGGGAGCTTTTGTCCTCCACCACAACGGTCATCTGGCCTTCCAGCAGCACCAGATCCAGCACTTGAGGAAGCGTGGAGTGGACTTCCAGATTGCGGTGCTGAGGCACCATGCCGGCCGCCTGGATCTCCAGGTGATATTCATTGAAAGGAAGGTTGTGGAAGACGAAGCGGCCGGAGGCATCGGTCCTCGCGGTCTGTTTGAAGCCGCTGACTTTGTTCCCCAGGCGCAGAATGGCGCCCTTGATGGGCTGGCCCTTTTCATCTTTCACCGTCCCGGAAAGGGCCCCGGCGGTCGCAGCGGCCAAAGGGGCTGCTTTCGCGGTCAGAACAGTGAGGAAGAGCGAGGGCAAGGCTAAGAAGTAAAGATGGCGCTGCATCCGATTCAAGGAAACTCCAAGGCAAGCTCTAAAGCTTAATGAAATTCAATTCTATTTGAATCGTCTCGTCAAGAGGTATCTTCTAACGGTCGGACTAACCCGTTGCCTTGCCTGATGCGAAGCCCCATTGCCCGTTCCTGGAGGCCCTGGACATGAATCGGAAAAAGCTGTTTTTCATCGGCGGTGGCGTGGTCCTGGTGGCCCTCGTCAGCATCGGCGCCCTCACGCGGCGGGAAAAGGGAAGCGCCGTGCAGGTGGCCACCGTGGGCAAGGAGAATCTCCAAGCCAAGGTCAGCGCCAATGGCAAGGTGCAGGCCGTGAAAAAGGTAGACATTTCAGCCAACGTCATGGGCCGCGTCACGCGCCTGGCAGTGAAGGAAGGCGATTCCGTGAAAGCTGGACAATTCCTGCTTGAGATTGATCCCAGCCGCTCCCAGGCCAACACCCAGGGGTTGCAGGCGGGGGTGGAGGCGGCCGAAAGCGATCTGGCCTCCAGCCAGGCGCGGCTGAACCAGGCCAGATCCGATTTCGCCCGGGCCGAAGCCAATCGCAAGGCCGGCATCATTTCCCAGGCCGAATTCGAGCAGGCCCGCACGGCCTTGTCCACGGCCCAGTCCACGACGCAAGCCTCCCAGAGACGCGTGGACCAGGCCAAGGCCGGTGTGCGGGAGGCCAGGGTGGGCCTCAACTACGCCACCATCAACAGCCCCATGGATGGGGTGGTCACCGCCCGGCGCATCGAGGTCGGCGAGACCGCGGTCATGGGCGTCCAGAACAGCGCGGGCACCGTGCTGCTGACCATCTCGGACATGAGCAAGGTGGAAGCGGAAATGGAAGTGGACGAGGCCTCCATCCCCAACGTGAAAACGGGCCAGACCGCGTCAGTGCATATTGACGCCTATCCGGGGCAGACTTTCCAGGGCCAGGTGACCGAGGTGGGAGGCAGCCCCATGCTGTCCCTGAACCAGAACGAGGCCATCAAATTCAAGGTCAAGGTCTGGATCAAGAATCCGCCCCTCACCATCAAGCCGGGCTTAAGCGCCCAGGCGGACATCTACACGGGCTCCAAAGACAATGCCGTCGCCGTGCCTTTCCAGGCGCTGGTGATGCGCGACATCAAGCTGAAGCCCGGCGAGAAGGCCGCCCCCGGGGCCGCCAAGGAAGAGGAAGGCGTGTTCCTCATGGAAGCGGGCAAGGCCAAGTTCGTGGCCGTCAAGACCGGCCTCATGGGTGATCTCAATGTGGAAGTCACCTCAGGACTGCAGGGCGGCGAAACGCTTATCAAGGGCCCCAACCGGGTCCTGCGTGATCTGAAGAACGGCGACGACGTGCATGTCGACAAGTCCAAGAAGCCCGGCGACGACAAGAAGCAGAAGGACTAGGGGCGCCTTCCGTGAACCCCCGGGAACTCACTAGCGTGGCGCTGCGCGCCATCCGCGCCCACAAGCTGCGCAGCTTCCTCACGTTGCTGGGCATCATCATCGGCGTGAGCACCATCGTGGCGGTGGTGGGGATCATCACGGGGCTGAACACCTACGTGAAGGAAAAGATCATCGTCCTTTCGCCGGACGTCTACATCGTCACCAAATTCGGCATCATCCGCAGCCGGGAGGAATTCATCCAGGCCATCAAGCGCCCGCCCATCACCTGGCAGGAATACGAGATCATCAGCGGCGGAGCGCTGCACAACACCGTCGAGGTGAGCGCCGCCTCGGGCAACGCCATGGCCGTGAACCGCGGCGACAAGCGCCTTCCGGACGTCCGCGTCATCGGCACCACGCCAAATTTCGGGCGTCTCTTCAACCTGGACTTCGAGGCCGGCGGCTACTTCTCCGAAGCCGAGAATTCCGCCGCCCAGAACGTGGCCGTCATCGGCGCCGACACCCGCGACGAATTGTTCCCGGGCGTGGATCCCATCGGCCGCACGATGCTGATCAAGGGCCTTCCCTTCCAGGTCATCGGCAACATGCCGCGACAGGGGAAAAGCATCGGCTTCAATCAGGACCAGCGCATCTACATCCCCATCCAGGTCTACCGGAAGAATTACATGAAGCCCACCGACAGCCTGGAGCTGCACATCAAGGCCGCGGGCGGCGTGGCGGGCATTGACGCCTCCGTGGACGAAGTGCGGGCCGTATTCCGGGCCCTTCGCCACACCAGCTACAACGCCCCGGATCCATTCGGCATCATCACCCAGGAATCCTTGCAGGAGCTTTGGAAAGCCATCAGCCGCGTGGCGTTCATCCTGCTGGTGCTCATCAGCAGCGTGTCGCTGGGGGTGGGGGGCATCGTGATCATGAACATCATGCTGGTGAGCGTGGTGGAACGCACCCAGGAGATCGGCCTGCGCCTGGCCATGGGCGCCAGGAAGCGCGACATCCGCCGTCAGTTCCTGCTGGAGGCGGCGTTGCTTTCGGCCTTTGGCGGCGTCATTGGCGTGCTGCTGGGAGCTGCCGCGGCGATGCTCGTGAAAGTCGCCACCGGCTTTCCCGCCGAGATCACTCCCGGCATCGTCCTCATGGGCGTGACGCTCTCCACCTTGGTGGGCATCGCCGCGGGTTTCCTGCCGGCCTACCGGGCCTCCAACCTGCCGGTCATTGACGCGCTCCGAGCCGAGTGAACGGAGAAATCATGGCATCCCGCATCAAGCCCAAGACCCTGCGCTCCATCGGCCCCGAGAACGTGAGGTTCGCGTTCCGCTCCATGGTCTCGCAGAAGCTGCGCAGCTTCCTCACCCTACTGGGCATCGTGGCAGGCGTGGCGACGGTCATCTCCATGGTGAGCTTCGTGGTGGGCTTCAACAATGCGGTGACCGAGAGCTTTTCCTCTTTCGGAACCACGCTGGTGCAGTTCCAGAAATTCGAGCCGCGCTTCGGCGGCGGCGGCCCCATTCCCGAGGAGCAGAAGCGGCGCCGGGATCTCACCATCGAGGATGCGGAGGCCCTGAAACGATTGGGCACCCTCGCAAAAGCCGTGAGCCAGGAGCGCTATCTCTTCGGTCCCGGCATCGGCAATGTCACGGTGAAGAATGCTTCGGGCAAGGAGGCCAATTCCCCGACCATCTGTGGCACTAATCCCGACTATGCGCCGGGCAACAATGCCTTCGTCCAGGATGGACGATTTTTAGTGGACGCCGATATCATCCACGCCAGCCGCACCTGCGTGATCGGCCCCGAGACCGCCGAGGCGCTCTTCCAGAAGAAGGACCCCATCAACCGCGAAGTCTTCGTCAACGGCGTGGCTTTCCGCGTGGTGGGCCTGCTGGAGAAGAAGGGCAGCCTCTTCGGCGGCGATGCGGACAACATCCTGCTGATGCCCATCAGCACTTTTGATTCCATGTGGCCCCAGGTGAAGAACGGCCATGGGGACAACATCCACATCGCCACGGTGCCCAAGGACCCCAACAAGATCCAGGAGATGACCGATCAGGAAGTGGCTATCCTCCGCGCCCGACGTGGCTTGAAGGCTTCTGAGCCCAACGATTTCGCGATCTTCACCAGCGAAGCCCAATTGAAGAGTTTCAACCAGATCACCTCAGGGATCGCCGGCGCCATGATCCTCATCGCCAGCATCGCGCTGCTGGTGGGCGGCGTCGGCGTCATGAACATCATGCTGGTGACCGTCACCGAGCGCACCCGCGAAATCGGCGTGCGGAAGGCCCTGGGCGCCACCCGCGGCGACATCGCCATGCAATTCCTGGTGGAGGCCGTGAGCCTCACGGGCATCGGCGGCGCCATCGGCATCGTGGTGGGTCTCGGAATTCCCATGCTGGTGAAAGTGATCTTCGACTTCCCCGCCGCCGCGCCCTTCTGGAGCGTGCTGCTGGGCTTCGGCGTCAGCACCGCGGTGGGCCTGGTCTTCGGCCTGTGGCCCGCCCTGAAGGCCGCCCGGCAGAATCCCATCGAGGCCCTGAGGTACGAGTAAGCCTGCCGTAAACATTTCACCTTGCGCGAATATTCTGGCGCCCTGATCCTTGCCTACAATCTCAGAGGGGAGTGGGCATGGACCAGGGTCACATAAAAGCCGAAGAATTGCATGCCTGGACCGCGGTGGCCCCGGGCTGGCGCAAGCATGACGCGCGGCTCGTGGCCCAGACGGCGGCGGTTTCCTCGCGCCTGCTGGATCTCGCGGGCCTCCGGGAAGGCCATCGCGTCCTGGACATCGCCTGCGGCACCGGAGAACCCGCCATCCCCGCCGCCATGCGCGTGGGCGCCACGGGCCGCGTGACCGCGACGGATTTCGTGGAGCCCATGCTGGACATGGCACGGGAGAAGGCCGCGGCCCAGGGCCTCACCCACATCGAATTCCTCAAGGCGGATGGCGAGGCCCTGGAGGTGCCGTCCGCCTCCGTAGACGCCGTGACCATTCGATGGGGGATCATGTTCATGCCAGACCCTCTCCGGTGCCTGAAGCGGGCCTATGAAGCACTAAAGCCCGGGGGCCGCGTCGCCATCGCCTGCTGGTCCGCCCCTGAGAAGAATGCCTGGGTGACCATTCCCATGGGCGTCATCAAACGCCACATGGAAGTGCCGCCACCGCCGCCAGGAGCCACTGGCATTTTCTCCTTCGCGGATCCCGAACGCATCCGGCAGACCTTGGAGGACGCCGGATTTAAGGACCTGGTGCTGGAGGAAGTGAGCCTTTCAATGGCCGACTTTGATCGTGGCGCGGACTTCTTCGCCTTCACCCAGGAAATCGCCGGGCCCATCGCCGCCCTGTACGCGAAGTTGACGCCAGAGATCCAGGCCACCGTCGCCTCGGAGGTGGCGCGGGAAGCGGAGGACTACTGCGGAGCGGGCGGCCGCGTGGTGATCCAGGGCGTCACTTGGGTGGCGTCAGGCCTCAAACCCTTAGGAGCCCTGTCAAAATAACCCCTGCATTCAGGTTTTTTTGACGCAACGGCGTAGAGCGTGTTTTGGAATGAGCAGTGCTTTCCAGATCATTCTGAAACAGACCCATATGCCGGCCGAAGGCCGGCGTGGCAGGTGCTTTTCCCAAGCAGGGCAGAAAATCTTCCCCGAAAAACAAGTAGCCAAAGGAGCGATTCGGCCCCATTCGCGTCTTTGGCGGTTCCTCTTCTTTCATTGGATACTGTGCCACCATGAACAACGGCAAATCCTGAGTCTTGCCGTCATCACCGCCGTCCAGTAAGGAACCGAAGCAATGTTCTTCATCGCCCTGAAAATGTTGCTGGGTGACCGCACAAAATACCTAGGGCTGCTGTTCGGCATCACGTTCACGTCGTTTCTCGTGACCTTCGCGGCCTCTTACTTCGGCGGCATGATGACCCGCAGCTTTGCCTTGATTGCTGAAAATCCGAGGGCGGACGTGTGGGTCATGGACCCCGCGGTGGTGGCGGTGGACCGGCCCATCAACCTGCCCACGGCGGACCTCAGCCGCGTGCGCAGCATCGAAGGCGTGCTCTCCGCCGTGCCGCTGGCGGTGGCCCAGGCTGATGCCCGTTTCCCGAACGGGCGGTTCCAATCCTTCCAGGTGATCGGGGTGGACGACGCCACGCTCACGGGCGTGCCCCTGATGAAGGGTGGAGCCACGGCCTCCGTGCTCCGCGCCCCTGATGCGGTGATCATTGATGCGGGTGGCACCACCGGGAAGCTGGATACGCCGTCGTTGAAGTCCGACCAGTGGCCGCGCGGCGGGCCGCACTTGGATGCACCGACTCGCCCGCTGATCACCGGCGACGAATTCCTGGTCAATGACATGCGCGTCCGGGTGGCTGGGCAATCAGAGGCATTGCCGCGGTTCCCGCCGCGGCCGCTCCTATTCACCACCTATTCCACCGCCGAGCGGATCCTGTTGCCGGAGCGGCGGCGGCTGACCTTCATTCTGGTGACGGCCGCGGCGGGCGTGGACGCGCGCGCCCTGGCCACCCGCATCGAGGCGGAAACCGGTCTCCACGCCCGTGCGGCGGACGATTTCAAGGCGGACACGGTCAACTGGATGGTGCGCAACTCTGAAGATGTGGGCGACGCCGTGACGATGCTTTCCATCGCCATGCTCGTGGGCTTCGGCGTCACTGGCGTCATGATGTTCATGTTCACGAACGAAAACCTGAAGTACTACGCCGTGCTCAGCGCGATGGGCGCGTCCACGCGGCTTCTGCTGGCCATGATCTGCGCCCAAGCCGCCCTCTGCGCGCTCCTTGGAGCGGGCCTGGGTCTCGGCCTGTGCGCTCTCGCGGGCCGCGTCTTCATGTTCTATGGCTTTCCCTTCCGCATGATGTGGTTCGCGCCGGTGGCCGGCGGGGCGGCGGTGGTGCTGGTGAGCATCGGGGCCGCGTTGTTCAGCATGCGGCCGGTCCTGAAGATGCAACCGGCCTCGTTCTTGGCCGGGAGGTAGCCGCTCATGCCTTCGGATTCAGCATCATGAACACCCCAGCCGAATCAGTCCCCAGCCCGGCGGCCATCAGCTGCCGCGGCGTGACCAAGACCTATGGCCACGGCAACGCGGCCGTGCAGGCCCTCCGCGGCGTGGATTTGGAAGTCCGGGCCGGGGAGCTGTTGATGCTGGTGGGCCCGTCTGGCTGCGGCAAGACGACGTTGATTTCAGTGCTGGCCGGCTTGCTGCAGCGGGATGCCGGCGAGTGCAGCGTCCTCGACCGCGACTACCTGCAGATGGCGCGCGGTGAAACAACGCGGTTCCGCGGGCAGAACATCGGCTTCGTCTTTCAATCGTTTGATTTGATCCCTGCGCTCACCGCGGCCGAAAACGCGGCGACACCTCTCCTGATCAGCGGCATGCAGTGGCACGCCGCGCTGGAACAAGCGCGCGCGGTGCTGCGAAAAGTGGGTTTCGATGATCGCATGATGCGCTCGCTGCCCGCTGAATTGTCGGGGGGCCAGCAGCAGCGCGTCGCCATCGCCCGGGCGATGGTGCACAACCCGAAGATGATTGTCTGTGATGAGCCGACCAGCGCGCTCGACAGCGAGAGCGGCCGCATGGTGATGGAATTGATGCGGCAATTCGCGCTGGGCAGCGACCGGGTTCTGGTGGTGGTCACGCACGACGCCCGCATTTTCGAGTTCGCGGACCGCATCGCCCGAATGGAGGATGGCCGCGTCACGCGCATCGAAGATCCACCCAGCCGGGGGCATGAACCGGAGCACCATTCATAGGACAACCCATGTTTCGCAGATACTTCATACCGTTGGTGGCGTTGGCAGGCGTGGCCTTCGCCCTCTTCACCGTCATCTGGGGAGACAAAACCCCTCCCTCAGCGCCGCCCGTCTCAGAAGCGCCCCGGCCGCCTTATCCAGCATTCGTGGCCGGCTCCGGGCTGGTCGAGGCCAGCACCGAAAACATTTCGCTCGGCACCCACATCGCTGGGATCATTTCCAAGATCTTTGTCCATGCCGGCAGCGACGTGAAAGCGGGCGACCCATTGTTCGCCATTGATGACCGCGCCACCCTTGCCAGCATAGACATGCGCCGCGCGGCGGTGCTGACCGCCAAAACCCAGCTCGCCGAAGCTAACTACAATCTTTCCCTTGCTGAATCGCTCGCGGCCGCAGGCATCCTTTCCCACGATGACCTCATGAAGAAGCGCTTCGCCAGCCAGACGGCCGAAGCACAGCTGGCTCAGGCATACGCGGATCTGAAGTTCAGCGAGACCGAGTTTGACCTGCTGACCGTGCGATCTCCGGTGGATGGGCAGGTGCTGCAATGCAAGGCGCACCTCGGCGAATTCGCGCCGGTCGCCGCCACGGCCGCGGGGCAGCCCCCCTTGATTCTCCTTGGCGGAATCGCGCGGCTGAACGTGCGCGTGGACGTGGACGAAAATGATGCCTGGCGCGTGCGGGCAGGCGCGCAGGCGATGGGCTACCTTCGCGGCAATAGAAGCATCAAGGCACCCTTGTCGTTCGTCCGGTTCGAGCCCTACGTGGTGCCCAAGAAATCGCTCACGGGCGCCAGCACCGAGCGCGTTGACACCCGCGTGCTGCAGGTGATCTTCAGTTTCACGCGGGGCAGCCTGCCGATCTTTGTGGGCCAGCAAATGGACGTGTTCATCAACGCGCCGGAGCGGGATCCGCTCAAATGATTTGGAACCGCGAATAACGCGAATGTACGCGAATTCCTACAAGTGGATAGGAGAACTTGTTTTCGGAATATCTGTTGGATTCCCAATTTCGAGAAAATGAGCCGCCTTGAAGTTTTATTCGCGTTCCTTCGCGCCATTCGCAGTTCCTCTTTTTTCGTTGGATACTGAGACATCATGAACAACGACGAATTCCGCGAGCTGGGCCATCAATTCATTGATTGGGTGGCGGACTACCGCGCCAGCCTGCCCTTGTTTCCGGTGATGAGTCCCGCCAAGCCCGGTGACATCCGCGGGAAGCTGCCCAAGGCGCCGCCGCTGCGGGGCGAGGGCCTGGGCGGCCTCCTGAAGGATCTGGATGCCACGGTCCTGCCGGGCATCACCCATTGGAATCATCCTGGCTTTTTCGCCTACTTCCCCAGCAACACCAGCTACGCCTCGATCCTCGCGGACATCGTGGCCTCAGGGCTCGGCGTGCAGGGCATGAGCTGGCAGACCAGCCCCGCCGCCACGGAGGTGGAGGAGGTCGTCATGGATTGGCTGCGCCAGATGCTGGGCTTGAGCGAGGCCTTCACCGGCGTCATCCACGACACCGCCAGCACCGCCACCCTTTGCGCCCTCATCTGCGCCCGGGAGAAGACCAGCAATTTCAGCCAGGTCCGCAACGGCTTGCAAGGCGGTGCCTCGAAGCTGGTGGTCTATGCATCGGACCAGAGCCACAGCTCCATCGAGAAGGCGGCGCTGCTGGCGGGATTCGGAAAGGCCAATCTGCGGCTCATCGAAACAGACAAGGACCACGCCCTGCGCGTGGATAAGCTGCTGGCGGCCATAAAGGATGACGTCGCCATGGGCAAGCGTCCCTGCGCGCTGGTGGCCTGCATCGGCACCACGGCCACCACCGCGGTGGATCCCCTGAAGAAGCTCGCGGACATCGCGCAAAAGTACCGCCTTTGGCTCCACGTGGACGCGGCCATGGCGGGCAGCGCCATGATCCTGCCGGAATGCCGCTGGATGTGGGAAGGCATCGAGGCCGCGGATTCCATCGTGCTGAATCCCCACAAGTGGCTGGGGACGGGCTTCGACTTGTCTGCATATTATGCAAAGGATCCCCAGCACCTGATCCGTGTCATGGGCACCAATCCCAGCTACCTCCGCACCGCGCAAGACGACGAGGTGAAGAATTTCCGCGACTGGGGCATCCCCCTGGGCCGCCGTTTCCGCTCCCTCAAGCTCTGGTTCCTGCTGCGGGACCAGGGTGTGGAAGGGCTGCAGGCGCGGCTCCGAAGGGACATCGCCAACGCGGGCTGGCTCAAGGACCAGGTGGACCAGGCCCCGGACTGGGAGATCCTGGCGCCGGTGCCCTTGCAGACCCTCTGCATCCGCCATGTGCCCGAGGGTATGAAGGACGAGGCCCTGCTCCGCGCGCACAACATGGCCATCGCCGATGCCGTCAACCAGGGCGGCCGCGCGTATCTCACCTCGGCGATCCTCAAAGGCAAGCAGGCCATCCGCGTGAGCATCGGCGCCGAGAACACCGAGCGGCATGATGTCGAAGCGCTGTGGGCACAGCTGCGGGATGTGGCAGCAACAGTTTGATGCACGACCATGAGGCCAATTCTGAAGGCAAGCAGTCATTGTTCCATCAGCTGAAACTGCGGATGATCATTACATGAACGACGCCCCCCTTTCCGTCAAGCGGCTGCTGGAACAGATCAAGGCGCGCATCGAGGCGCCATTTTCAGCGGTCTGCGTAGTGGGCGAGGTGTCCAACTTGCGGACCTCGGGCAAACACTGGTACTTCACCTTGAAAGAGGAAGGCGCGGCGCTGCAATGCGCGGTGTGGGCGGGTTCGCAACGCCTCCTGGGGCACGCGCCGCGGGACGGCGAACGGGTGGTTTTAAAGGGTTCACTGAATCTCTACGTGGCGGGCGGCTCGCTCACCTTAGCCGTGACTCATTGTGAGTTGGCCGGTGTGGGCGACCTGCAAGCCCGGCTCCGGCAACTGGAAGCGGAGCTGCGGGCCGAAGGCTTGTTCGATCGCGAAAAACGCCCCCTGCCCCGCTTGCCCAAGCGCCTCGGCGTGGTGGCGGCGCTGGGGGGCGCGGCTTTGCGGGACGTGCTGGAAGTCTGCTCGAAACGCGCGCCGGGACTGGATCTGCTCCTGGCGCCCGCCGCGGCCCAAGGGGACCGCTGCGTGCCGGAAAACCTGGCCGCGTTGCAGGAGATCCAGGACGAGCACTGGGGCTGCGAGGCCATCCTGCTGGTGCGAGGCGGCGGCAGCCTGGAGGATCTCTGGGCGTTCAACGATCCCCAGCTCGTGCGTGCCGTGGCTGGCTGCCGTCTGCCCATTGTCACGGGCGTGGGGCATGAGATTGATACCACCCTGGTGGATCTCGCCGCGGATCTCCGCGCCGCCACCCCCAGCCACGCGGCGCTTTTGGCGACGCCGGATCTGGCCGCCTTGAAGGGCGAAGTGGAACGGCGGGAAAATGCGTTATTGCATATTATGCAATGGCGCCTGAGGGGCCTGGAAAGCACTTTGAACCTGCTGAGCGACAGCCCCGGCATGCGCGCGGTGCCTCAACGGCTGGATCGCGTGGGCGCGCGCCTGGCTGCGCTTTCCCATCGTCTTCAGCTCGCAGGCAGCGGCCTTGGATCTTCAGTGCGCTTGGCTGATCTGCACTTGCGCCTTCACCTCGCCCATCCCCGGCAAAGACTGGACCAGACCTCCCACCGGCTCGGGATGCTCCGGCAGCGTTTGCTGCATGTCTCTGGTTTCGCCTCGGGAGAATCGGCCCGGCCCCGATTGCTGGAGTCAATTCGTAGACTGAATCCAGCCATGGTGAATGTTCTCTCACACCATGAACAACGCCTAGCACTGCTGAAGGCGAACCTCGCGGGCTTGGATCCAAAGGGCCCATTATCGAGAGGCTTCGTGCTGGCGCTGGATGAACAGGGACGGCCCATCACATCAGCGTCTTCGGTGCATCCAGGCGACTTCACACATCTTCAATGGCTCGATGGGGAACGCACAGCGCGCATCGAGAAGTGAAGCAATGCTGGCAACAAAAGCCGGAAGATTAGGGGCCGTGTCAAAATAACCTGTGCAGTT
>JAJYMZ010000284.1 GCA_021786615.1 Acidobacteriota bacterium | reverse complement strand
CTTACTTGCTGGCAGCCCATTCCTTCAGGCCGGCCGTCGTGGCTTTCATCGCTTTTTCCCCCTTGTGCCAGTTGGCGGGGCAGACTTCGCCGTGCTCTTCGCAGAAGTCCACGGCATCGAGGAGGCGCAGGACCTCTTCCACGTTGCGGCCCAGGTCGTTGTGATTGATGGTGATGTGCTTCAGCACGCCTTCCTTGTTGATGATGAAGAGGCCGCGCAGGGCGATCCCCACGGGCAGAAGCACACCGTAATCGGCGGCGATGGTCTTGTTGAGATCAGCCACCAGGGGGAATGTGATGCCCTTGATGCCGCCCTCCTTGCGATCCATTTGGGTCCAAGCGAAATGGCTGAACTTGCTGTCCACGCTCACGCCAATGACTTGGGTGTCGCGGGCTTCGAATTCCTTGATGGCGTCCGAGAAGGCCAGGATTTCCGTGGGGCAGACGAAGGTGAAATCGAGAGGATAGAAAAACAGCACGACTTTCTTGCCCTTGTAGTCGGAGAGCGAGAGGGTCTTGAACTCGCCATTGACGAGGGCGTCGGCTTTGAAATCTGGGGCTGGCTGGGTGACGAAGGCGGTCATTTAAAGGCTCCAAGGGAAGGGGGCGGTGCCCCTGAACTGCAGAATCCCCAGGATACGCGCGGCTTTGAAGGCCTTCAAGTAAAAACCTAGTAAATCGGTAAAGATTTTATTTTCCCAAATCAAACCTTCAATGCCTTGCGCACGGCCTCTTCCAGCTGGCCGGCCTTCACCTCCGCCAGTGCGTAGGTCGCGCGCACCATGGGCTTGTTCACTTTCAGCACACGCGTGATGTCAATGGGCGTGGCGCTGATGACCACATCGCAAGGCGTCGCTTCGATGGTGGCTTCCAGGTCGCGGATCTGGGCGTCGCCATAGCCCATGGCAGGCAGAATGCCCTTGGCGTTGGGATATTTCTGGTAGGTCGCGGCGATGGAGGCCACCGCGAAGGGTGATGGATCCACGATCTCAGACGCACCCGCGGCCTTCGCGGCCACCACACCGGCGCCAAAGCTCATGGAACCGTGGGTGAGCGTCGGACCGTCCTCGATGACGAGGACTTTCTTGCCCTTGACCAGCTCAGGTTTCTCACAAGACACCGGGCTGTTGGCGCGGATCAGCACCGCGTTGGGATTGAATTTGGCGGCGTTGGCTTCGATGATGGCGATGTTTTCATCAAGCGCGGTGTCGCACTTGTTGATCACGATGACGCTGGCCATGCGGAAGTTCGCTTCGCCGGGATGGTAGAGCAGTTCGTGGCCCGCGCGGTGCGGATCGGCCACACAGATGTGCAGATCGCTTTGATAGAAAGGCAGATCATTGTTGCCGCCATCCCACAGGATCACGTCGGCTTCCGCTTCAGCGGAGCGGATGATCTGCTCGTAGTCCACGCCGGAATAGATGACGAAGCCGTTGTCAATGTGGGGTTCGTATTCTTCGCGCTCCTCGATTGTGCACTTGTGCTTGTCCAGATCCGAGTATTCAGCGAAGCGTTGGCAGGCCTGGATGGCCAGATCGCCATAGGGCATGGGATGGCGGATGGCGACGACCTTCCTGCCCATCTTTTTAAGGATGCTGCTGATGTACCGCGTGGTCTGGCTCTTGCCCGCGCCGGTGCGGACGGCCGTGATGGCAATGACCGGCTTGGAGCTTTTGATCATGGTCTTGGCCGCGCCCAGCAACTCGAAATCCACCCCCAGCGCGATGCACTGGCTGGCGAGATGGCCGATGGTGTTGTAGGTGACGTCGGAGTAGGAGAACACCGCCACATCTGGCTTCTCGCGCCTGATCACATCCGCCAATTCTGTTTCATCAAAGATCGGAATTCCGCTGGGGTAGAGCTTCCCCGCCAGGGCCGCGGGATACCGGCGTCCGGCAATGTCAGGAATCTGGGTCGCCGTGAAGGCCGCCACTTCATAGGCGGGGTTGTCGCGGTAGACGGTGTTGAAGTTGTGGAAGTCGCGGCCGGCGGCCCCCAGGATGATGACCCGTCGAGGTGTCTGAGACATAACGCTCCCCATGCTTCCAGGGCCTGCCGACACGCGCGAGGGTGGCAGTCTTGGCACACTCCGGACCCAGCCATGATAGCCCGGCCGCATTCCGAATAGAGGCGCGAAGTGGCAGCGGTCACAACAGCTTGTCCCACGGCGCCCATGCTAGGCTTTGGAGCTACTTGGAAGGCGCCTGATTGCCTATGCAACCTATTCAGCTCTCCGTTTTTTCTGAAATCCACCGCCTTCAGCAGGTGGTGGTGCACCGGCCCGGGCCCGAGGTGGATCTCATGGTCCCGGCCATGATGGAAAAGCTGCTGTTCGATGACATCCTGTTCGGCGACCTCGCCCGGGCGGAGCACGACGAGTTCCGCCAGGTGCTGGCCCGCGTGGCCGACGAGGTGCTGGATGTGCAGGACCTCTTCCAGGAGGCCTTGGCCGATGCAGCCGTGAGGCTGGCCTTCATCGAAGACCTGCATCACCTGGTGGATCTGCCCGAGGAGACCTGCGCTTTGCTGAAGACCTTCAGCGCCACGGAACTGGGCGCGAAGGTGATTTCGGGCATCCCCTGGCCCGACATGGCCCGCCACATGCACTGGATGCGCGAGTTCGAGTACCGCCTGCGTCCCATCCCGAACCTGCTGTTCATGCGGGATCCGGCCGCGATCGTGGGCGATGGCTACAGCGTCAATGCCATGGCCACCATCGCGCGGGAACGCGAGCCGTTGATCATGAGCTATATCTTCAAACACCACCCCCGGCTGCGGCATCTCACGGAGCACGACAAATGGTTCGACCAGGTGACCCCCCTGCTGCGAGGGGAAATCAAGACGCCCATGAGCCTTGAAGGCGGAGACATCCTGGTGCTTTCGGACAAGGTGCTCGCGGTGGGCTGCTCCGAGCGCAGCTCCACCGACGCCATCCACCATCTCGCCGAGAACTTGCGGGCCGACAACCAGGAAACAGGCAATACCTTCGAATACCTCCTGATGGTGCTCATGCCCCATCAGCGCAGCGCCATGCACCTGGACACCATCTTCACCCGCATCCACCAAGACGAATGCCTGGTCTACCCGCCCTTCTTCACCGACGGATCCCGCGAGTTGTTGAACGTCGTCAAGATTGACTTGCGCCATGAAGAACTGCGGTTCACCACACGGCCGAACCTTTTGGCGGTGTTGCAAGAAGTCGGCATCGAACTGCAACCAATCTTCTGCGGCGGCGATGACTACATCAAGCAGCAGCGGGAGCAGTGGACCGATGGCGCCAATGCCTTCGCCCTGGCGCCGGGGGTCATCGTCAGCTACAGCCGCAACATGGCCACCGCCGAGCAGCTGCCCAACCACGGTTATCGCGTGCTGACGGCGCAGGAACTGCTCGCAGACCCGAGCATCAACCTGCTGGACGGGAAGAAATACATGATCACGTTGAAGAGCGGCGAACTGAGCCGGGCCCGGGGCGGACCGCGCTGCATGACCATGCCGCTGAGCCGGGCGAAAGGCTAGTTCCTTAGCCTGAGCTTCCGCGGTAGACTTACCTTCCCGCGCCTCGGCTCTCCGAGGCGCCCTTTTTTATGCCGAATCCACCCCAACCCACCTTCCGCCACCGCGTCGAGTTCCGGCTCTTCCGGGTCTTGGACCGTCTGCTCTCGGCCTTTCCGAAATCCACGGTCCAAACCCTGGGACGCGGGATGGGGCTGTTGGCCTTTCATCTGGACCGGCGGCACCGGAACGTGGCCCTGGAGAATATCCGCGCCTCGAACCTGGGGTTGACGGACCAGCAGGCCCATGACGTGGCTCGCGCATCCTTCCGTCATTTCGGGGAGCTGCTGTTCTCCAGCATTCCAATGATGCACGCGGAGGCCTCGGAGCTGGACAGGTTGGTCACCGTGGAGGGACTGGAGCACTTCGATGCCGCCGTGGCCGAGGGAAAAGGATTCATCCAGCTCACAGGCCACTACGGGAACTGGGAGGCCATCGCCCTGGCCCAGAGCCGCCACGGACGGGGGCTGGCGGTCATCGCGCGAGAGCTTGACAATCCGCTGCTGGAACCCGAATTGACGCGCCTCAGAACCCGGTTCGGCAACACGGTGATTCCCAAGGATGGGGGTGTGCGCGGCTCTCTCAAGGCCCTCAAGGCCGGCCAAGGCGTCGGTTTTCTCCTGGACCAGGATGCCCTTGGCATGGGTATTTTCGTGCGGTTCATGGGCCGCTGGGCCTCTACTTTCCTCACCGCGGGCACCCTGGCCGTGAGATTCGACCTGCCCATCCTCCCGGTCTTCAGCTGGCCCGAAGCCGATGGCAGCACCACCGTGCGTTTCGACCCACCCTTCCATGCCCCGCGGACCGAAAATGCGGACCAGGATATCTGGACCGCCACCCAGCTCATGACCCACCGCATCGAAGCTCAAGTCCGGAAAGA
Organism: Acidobacteriota bacterium; assembly: GCA_021786615.1. Classification (GTDB taxonomy): domain Bacteria; phylum Acidobacteriota; class Holophagae; order Holophagales; family Holophagaceae; genus JANXPB01. The sequence goes on along the minus strand of JAJYMZ010000284.1, from coordinate 9,590 downwards.
CCCCCGTTGGTGGTTCTGGATGCACCAGCGCTTTAAGACCCAGCCCAAGGACGGACACCCCGTTCCACCCCAGGAGTGGATAGAATCCTATTCCGCCTCGTTTCCACCCCAGGCCTGATCCATCCCGGTCAGCGCCCTTTTTTTTGGACATAAACTAATGCCCAAGCATGTCTTAGCCAAGCTCGAAAGCGACCTGAAAAATCTCAAGCAGGCCCTGCTCGTGGACATCCCCAAGGAGATCGCCAACGCCGCCAGCCAGGGTGATCTTTCGGAAAACGCGGAATACGAACAGGCCTTGGCCAAGCGCGACATGTACCAATCCAAGGTCGTCTCCATGGAAAAACGCATCGCCGAAGTGGCCACCTTGGACATCACCCGGCTTCCCAAGGACCGCGCGGCCTATGGCTCGAAGGTGACGCTGCTGGATCTGGACACGGAAATCGAGGTCACCTACCACCTGGTGCTGCCCGAGGAATTGGGCAGCGGCAAGGACCAGCTAAGCATCAACTCGCCCATCGGCTTGGCCCTGGTGGGCGTGGAAGAAGGCGCCGAAGTGAAAGTGCGCATTCCCGCGGGCACGAAGCGTTATGAAGTGCTGAACCTGGTGACCATCCACCAGCTGGCCAACCACAAGAAGAAGTGAACTCGATCAATCAGCGGAATTATCAATTTGAACGCAATCCGCACGCGACACACACAGATATGAGTAGTAGTGTGTCATCCCGGGGAGGCCCCCATGAATAAAACCAAGAAAGACCAGCGCTGCTCCTTTTGCGGCAAGGCCGCCGCCGAGGTGGAGCAGTTGCTCGCGGGGCCCGAGCCCCTGGGCTTCGCCTTCATCTGCAATGAATGCGTGGACGCGGGCCAGTTGCAGATGCGCATGAGCCGCCAGGGCCGCGCCACGGGCCGCGTGGAAACCCGCCTGGCCCGGCCCAAGGAAATCATGGGCTACCTGAACGACTACGTCATCGGCCAGGACCAGGCCAAGAAACGCCTGTCCGTGGCGGTCTACAACCATTACAAGCGCATTCTCGTGGCCAAGCGCCCCATCTCCATGAAGGACGAAGTGGAGCTGGCCAAGAGCAACATCCTGCTGCTGGGCCCCACCGGCACCGGCAAGACCTTGCTGGCCCAGACCCTGGCCCGGGTGCTGGATGTTCCCCTGGCCATGGCGGACGCCACGACGCTCACCGAAGCCGGCTACGTGGGCGAGGATGTTGAAAACATCCTGACGAAGCTGCTCCAGGCCGCGAACTACGACGTGGACCGGGCCCAGAAGGGCATCGTGTTCATTGATGAAATTGACAAGATCGGGCGCAAGAGCGAGAACCCCAGCATTACCCGGGATGTGAGCGGCGAAGGGGTCCAGCAGGCGCTGCTCAAGCTCGTGGAAGGCACCGTGGCCAACGTGCCGCCCCAGGGCGGACGCAAGCATCCCCACCAGGAATTCATCCAGCTGGACACCAGCAACATCCTGTTCATCTGCGGCGGCGCCTTCATCGGCATCGAGGACCTGATCAAGCAGCGCATCCACGCCAAGGCCGTGGGCTTCGGCGCCGCGGTGAAGTCAAAGGAGAGCGGCGACAACCTGCTGAAGCTGGTGGAGCCCGAGGACATCATCAAGTACGGCCTCATCCCGGAACTGGTGGGCCGCATGCCCGTGGTGGCGGCCCTAGATCCGCTGGATCAGGTGGCCCTCATGCGCATCCTCACGGAACCCAAGAACTCCCTCACCAAGCAGTACATCCGCCTGTTCGACATGGATGACGTGGACCTCAGCTTCGAGGACGGCGCGCTGCAAGCCATCGCGGACCAGGCCATGACCCGCAAGCTCGGCGCCCGGGGCCTGCGCAACCTGATGGAGCAAATCCTCATCGAACCCATGTTCGAATTGCCCAGCGAGGAGCGGGAGAATCGCGAAGCCCTGCGCATTACCCGGAAGAAGGTGGAGGAGATCCTGAAGCTTCCAAGCCTTCCCATTTCTGCCGCGGGGTGACCGTGCCCTTGTCCGACAAGCGCCTGACCCTGCCCGCCATCCCCATCCGGGACATGGTGCTTTTCCCCAACGCGCGCGTGCCCTTCGTGGTGGGCCGGCGATCCTCGGTGAAGACGCTGGCATCCTCCATCAAGGCCGGAGACCACCTGGTCCTGTTGACCCAGAAGGATCCCAAGATCGAGGAACCGGAAACCGGGGATCTCTTTGAAATCGGCACCCTGGCCCTGGTGGAATCCCTGATCGCGCTGCCCAAGGACTATTTCAAGGTGGGCGTGAAGGGCATCGCCCGGGTGCGGCTGGAGCGCTTCATCACGGATACCGAAGCCATCCAGGCCGACGTGGCCATCCTCCAGGAGCCGCCTTCCGTATCCAGCGAAGCCACGCTGCTGAAGCCCTTCCGCCGCAGCGTGGAGGTCTTCCTGGGCCGCAATCCAGATGCCTCCCGGTTATTGAGCATGGACCAGATCCGTGAGCTGCCCCTGGGCAAGGCCATAGACACCGTGGCGGCCCTGATCCCGGCGGAAGTGAAGGAAAAGCAGCCCATCCTGGAGGCCCTGGAAATCGAGCCCCGGCTGGATGCGATCCAGAAACTGCTGGAGATTGACGCGGCGCGCTTCAAGGTGGAGCGCGAGGTGGACGAGAAAACCCGGGCGCGCCTGGACCAGGACCACAAGCAGTACGTGCTGAACGAAAAGATGCGGGTGATCCAGCAGGAGCTGGGCAAGCCCGACGAGAAGAGCGAAACCAAGAAATTGAGGGAGCAGATCCTCACCGCGGGCATGAGCGACGAGGCCGAGAAAAAGGCCCTGGAAGAGCTGGACCGCATGGAGGCCATGCCGCCCCAGAGCGCCGAGGCCACTGTCAGCCGCACCTACATAGATTGGCTCCTGGCCCTGCCCTGGAAGAAGCTGGCGGACGAGCGCCTGGATCTGGATGAAGCAGAAAACGTGCTGGATCAGGACCACGCGGGCCTGGAGAAAGTGAAGGCCCGCATCCTGGAACACCTCGCCGTCATGCGCAAATTGCGGGAGCGCCGGCCCGAAGCGACGCCTGGGCAGGAACCGCCGGAACCGCTGCCCATGCGCGGCCCCATCCTTTGCCTGGTGGGCCCGCCTGGGGTGGGCAAGACCAGCCTGGCCCGCAGCATCGCCCGGGCCTTGAACCGGCCCTTCGTGCGCTTTTCCTTAGGGGGCGTGCGGGATGAGGCGGAGATCCGCGGCCACCGCCGCACCTACATCGGCTCCATGCCGGGTCGCATCGTCTCCTTGATGAAAAAAGCCGGGGTGCGCAATCCGCTGATGCTGCTGGACGAGATTGACAAGATGGGCAGCGACTTCCGCGGCGACCCCAGCAGCGCGCTGCTGGAGGTGCTGGACCCGGAACAAAATGCCAGTTTCCAGGACCACTATCTGGATCTGGGCTACGACCTGAGCCAGGTGCTGTTCATCGCCACCGCCAACGTGCGGCACAACATCCCGGAGCCGCTGGATGACCGCCTGGAGATCATTGACCTGTCCGGGTACACCACCCGGGAAAAGCTGGCCATCGCCAAGGGGCACCTGATCCCCAAAGCCATCGAGCGCAATGGAATGCAGGACATGGGCGTCGTTTTCGAGGACCGCGCCATCGAAAAACTCATCCAGGGCTATACCCGCGAGGCGGGCGTGCGGCAGCTGGAGCGGGAGCTGGTGAGCGTCCTGCGCAAACTGGCGCGCCACAGCCTCCAGCCCGAAAAAATGAAAGAACAGGCCGGCGATGTCTTCGATCCCATCATCACTTCGAAGCGGGTCCCAAGCCTCCTGGGGCCCGAAAAAATCACCGAGCAGAAGCCGGACGATCAAGCCCTGCCGGGCGTGGTGAATGGCCTGGCCTGGACCCCCACCGGCGGCGACCTGCTCACCATCGAAGCCGCCGTGCTGCCCGGCAAAGGCAACCTGAAACTCACCGGCAAGCTGGGCGAAGTGATGCAGGAGAGCGCGAACCTGGCCCTCAGTTTCGTGCGGGCCCGGGCCGAGCGGCTGGGCCTGAAGAAGGATTTCCTCGATACCGTGGACCTCCATGTGCACGTGCCTGAAGGCGCCATCCCCAAGGATGGCCCCAGCGCAGGCATCTCCCTGGCCACGGCGCTGATCTCGGTGCTCACCGGCATCCCCGCGCGGTCGGACATCGCCATGACCGGCGAGCTCACCCTGCGCGGCCGCGTGCTGCCCATCGGGGGCTTGAAAGAAAAACTGCTGGCCGCGCATCGCCTGGGCCGCAAGGCCGTGCTCATCCCCGCCGAGAACGCGCGCCACCTGGACGAAATCCCGGCGGAAGTCCGCGAACAACTGAGCATCCACCTGGTCAGCCACATGGATGAAGTCATCCAGCTCGCCCTCCTGCGGATGCCAGTGCCCTTGGATACCGCTGCAACTCCAGCGCAGCCTGAAGCACTGAATGCCCAGAACGCCGGGTCCCAAAGCCCGAGCCAGGCGCCACAGTGAACCTTGCCTCGCAGTCTTAGCTGATAAGCTGACCCCATGCGTTTTCTATCCAGCCACGTCATCCATTTCTTCCTCATGGGCCTCGGCATTTCCGTGGTGCTGGGGATGATCACGCCCACGACCCGGCCCACGCGCACACGCATGAGCATCCTCAAACATCTGGGGGGCCTCGTTGGCATCGGCCTGGTGCTGGCCTGGGTGATGTACCTGCTGCCCCGGCATCCCGTCCGTTTTTAAGCCGTGCTTCAAGCCTCGCGCCTTCGAACCGAAGCCCTCCTTCGATGGGGTTTCAAGCGGGCAGAAGCCTTGTGGCGTCTGCTCGCGAGGCGATTTCCCCAGGTGGGCAAAGTGGGTCAATTCAGTTGGGAAGTAGGCAGAAAATTTGATCGCGATGACTGCTTCAGTTATGCCGCCAGCCTGTCGTTCTGGCTCATCGTCAGCCTGGTGCCCATGTTCACGCTGTTGTTCAAGCTCTTGGGGCTTTGGCTGGGTTCCAAGGCCCATGGCAAGGCCCTGTTCATGGTGCTCTTCAACTTGTTCCCCTACCTGCCCACGGAGTTCCTGCGGGACACCATCCAGAGCAGCCAGAAGATCGGTGGCCTGGGATTTTCATGGCTAGTGTTGATGGCTGGCGGCTACTGGAGCGTGAGCCAGCTGGACACCAGCCTGGCGCATGTGTTCGGCATCCGCCGCCGCAAGCACCGTCAGACCCGCCGCTTCCACTCGATGCGGCGGGCGGGCCTCATGGTGGGCGCGATACTCCTGCTCGCCATCTTCATGGCGCTGCTCGCCGGCAGCTTCCTGGGCAGCGTCATGGGTCTCTCCAAAGCCTTGCTATTGCCGGCGCTGACGCCGCTCCTGGGGCTTTTGGTGGTTACCATGATTCTGCAACACATGCCGCGCTGCCACGTTCGTTTCCGCCATGCGTTTTTGGGGGCCTTCGTGTCCACGCTCCTATGGTGGATCGCCAAATGGGTATTCGCGATCTACCTGAGCCACACCCTCACCTTCGGCATCATGTACGGATCCCTGAGCAGCCTCATCGCCGCCCTGATTTTCCTGTATTACAGCTGCGCGATCTTCCTGCTGGGAGCCGAGATCACCGCGGCCTTCTATCGCCAGGAAACCGGCTCGTTTCCAATCCCCCCGGAGATCAGGAAAGCCTGAGGGCTCACTCCTCGTCCCTATCCCGCCCCGCGGGCGGAATGGCGAAACCCTGAGCCCGGTATTCGTTGAGCTTGTTGCGCACCGTGCGCAGGGCCACTCCTAAAAGTTGCGCACAGCGGGTCCGGTTTCCATCCACCGCGGCCAAGGTGGAAAGCAGCCAGAACCGTTCGAGGTCGGGCAGGGCCAGGCCTAGCGGCAAGGCCACCAGCGTGCCCAGAGGAGTGGTGGTGACGGGCACCTGTGGATCGGCAAAAACAGCCTCCAGATTTGAATCCGTGACGAATCCCAACTTCGCGATTGATCCAGGAGTCTGAGAAGGCAAGGCCGGCCTGGGTTCCGCCAGGGGCCGGAAAACCCGTTCCGCCGGATCAGACGGGATGCTGGCCAGCACATGGGCTGGCAACAGCCACGCCAGATCCGCTTTGGAGAGGTATGTGGCCTTGGAGAGCACTGCGGCGCGCATCACGGCGCTTTCTAATTCCCGCGCGTTGCCGGGCCAGTCATGCCGGGCCAGCGCCAGGAGGAAACTTGGCGCCAAGCGAAGGGCTGGCCGGGCGTTGGTCCTGGAATAGTGCTCCGCCACGTGGGAGGCCAGCAGGAAGACATCCGGCAGCCGTTCCCGCAAGGGCGGAATCCGCACGGGCACAACGTTCAGGAAATAGCGGAATTCTTCCTTAAACCTCCCCGCGGCGACTTCGGCCATCAGGTCCTTGGAGGTCAGCGCGATCACGCGGATGTCCCGGGCGGGAGTGCGCCCCACGCCCCGTTCCAGGCGGTCCCGCAGCCTGTGCAGCAGCCATTCCTGCTGGGCGCTGCTCAAAGCGCTCACTTCATCCAGCAGCAAGGTCCCCCCATCAGCGCGATAGAGCAGGGAGACGGCATCGTCTTCCTCACGAAGGCGTTGAGGGCTTGGACCGGATAAACCATGGGGATCGCTGATGGTGGGAAAGCCATCGGGGGAAGCCTCCGCCCCACAGCGCACCGTCACCCACGGGCCGGCCTTGCGGTTGCCAGCCAGGTGGATGATCCGGGCCAGGCGCTCCCCGTCGGAACCCTGCTCGGCTTCAATGACGATGTTGGCCCTGCTTTCCGCGGCGCGCCTTGCCCGGTGAAGGTTTTCGGCATAGGCCTTGTCCTGGGTGAGCAGCACCAGTCCGTCGCCCCAAGTCTCGGCCCTGAGATGGTCGTCCCCCCGGATGGCGCGCCAGAGCGCGGCCACCAAGCTCTCGGGGCTGAAGGGCTTGATGATGGAAGCGAAGACTTGCAGCAAATGCGGATGTTCGATGGGATGCCCCACCGCCGGGGGCGTCAGCACATGCAGGATGGGCAGTCCCGTGATGACCGAGCTCAGCCGGCTTGTGAACAGCAGGCTGTCCAAACCGGCTTCCCGGCCAGGTTTCAAAGGCAGGTTCCACTTGGCGCCGGACACCACCGCATCGAAGGCACCAGGCCTCAAGAGGTGCAGGGCCTCTTCACCATTGCGGGCCTGTTCCACCACGAATCCAGCCCGTTTCAAGCTGAAGGCCATGCCGTCCCGGATGCCAGGCTCTTCATCAACCACCAAAACGCGCAGCGAACTTGCCATGGCTTTCGTTGCCCTTTCTGAGCGATTCAAGGAATATTGAAACCCATTCTCGCGGAATCGTTTGCCTTTAGGAAGTTTTTACCTGTCGTTTCAACAACCTCTTGGGTCCGGGCACGGTTGGATTTTCTCCTCGGAGCGGATCTCCATGGCGCGCGATGAGCAAGTAGAGTTGGCGGCGGCTGACCCCGAGGCGACCGGCAGCTTCTACCCGATTCCCGAAACTCCGGCGCAAGGCGCGGTGCAGCAGCACTCGTTCGAGCTGGTGGACATGGGTAGCCAGGTCTTCGGCCTCGAGCTTCTCCATATCGAAGCCAGGGGTTTCCTCCAGGGACTCGGGCAATTGCCCCAGGAGCCTCCAGCGCACCAGACGATTCCGCAGCCCCCGAAGATTGCCGGGACAGGGCAGGCTTCCCAAGGCACGCATCACGGAGTGAAGCGGGCCCGGGATTCCTTCCTCGGCCGCAAGCGCCGCCAGGCAAGCCTCGATGGCGCTCGGATCCTCGTCCAGGCTATCAATCCGAAGGCCCAGGCATCGGCTGCCGACATCGGAGACGGATTCCGCCTCAGGGGAAACATGGGAAGCAAAAATTCCTCGTGGATTCTTGCCGAGCCACTGCATGAGTTCCGCAATTTCTGCCCGCTCCGCATCGTCGAAACACAGCCCATGCCTGCGTTCTGCCAGAACCCGCGCCAGGGTGCTCACACCGCTCCCCAAGGCACCGAATACCCATAAGGGTTCGCTTCTCGCCACCAGGGCGTCCAGGCCAGCGCCCCAGCGGGCAAAGCCTGGCATGTGCTCGATGGGGATCATGGGAGTTAGGGCCTAAATGGAAACAAGCGTGGCATCACTATTCCCTTTCAGGCCCTTAGCAGACCTCGTGCATCCAGCCGTGGGTGTCCGGCACGAGACCGTGCTGGATGCCGAGCAGCGTATCCCGCAATTTCGCCGCGACGGGTCCAGTTCCCCCGCCGTTCACGATCCAGTCGCCATGCCTGGATTTGACTCGGCCGATGGGCGTGATGACCGCGGCGGTGCCGCAGGCGAAGGCTTCGGTCATGCGCCCTTCCCGCAGCGCCGCGTTCCATTCTGCCACGGTGATCTTGCGTTCTTCGGCTCCGAGGCCGAGTTCTGAGGCCAATTCCAGGATGCTGCGGCGGGTGACGCCCGGCAGCAGCGTGCCGGTGAGTTCCGGCGTCACCACCACGGACCGGCCGGCTTCCTGGTAGACGAAAAAGATGTTCATGCCGCCCATCTCTTCGACATTCGTGCGATGCACCGCATCCAGCCATACTACCTGGTCGCAGCCTTCGCTTTTCGCCTGCCGCTGAGCCACCAGACTCGCCGCATAGTTGCCCGCGCATTTCGCGAAACCCGTCCCGCCGGGCGCGGCGCGGACGTAGTCCTCGCTGATCCAGACCGTCACGGGCTTCACTCCGCCTGCAAAGTAGGCCCCCGCGGGAGAAGCGAACAGCACAAAGAGGTACTCGTGGGAGGGTTTCACGCCCAATGCCGCGTCGGTGGCGATCATCAGGGGCCTGAGGTAGAGGCTTTCGCCGATGGCCTTGGGCACCCAGGCTTTGTCCTCGCGGATCAACGCGTCCGCCGCTTCCACGAAGATTTCTTCGGGCAGCTGGGGCATGGCCAGCCTTTCGGCGCTGCGATTGAATCGCTGGGCATTGGCGAGGGGGCGGAACGTTTTCACGCCTCCGTCCGGCTGGCTGTAGGCCTTGAATCCTTCGAAAATCGCCTGCCCATAGTGCAGCACCGAGGAAGCGGGATCCAGCATCAGCGGGCCGTAAGGCTGCAGCAGCCCCCGCTCCCAACCACCCTCCTCTGAATAGCGGACGGTCACCATGTGCTCGGAGAAGACCTTCCCGAACCCAGGATTGGTCATGCGAGCCTGGCGTTCCACCTCGGAGACGCGGTGATCAGCAGGACGGACATCAATATGGGACAGTACGGAGAGGGCCACGAGGACTCCTGTTCAAACAACCACTTCTAGCATGGCCGATCCCATTAAAAATTTCATGCTTCCTCAGGGAAAGAGAAGTCCGTCACAGTCTCTGAAATGGAACTCTATCAAGGGGCTTGCTTTCTAAAAGCCGTGGTATATCTCGGAGATTGCCTATCTGCGCGCCCATTGGTGTGGGCGCCCCAGCCCAGGAACCGCCCTCATGACTCGACTTCAAACCCTTCTCATAGCGTCAAGTATTTCCCTGGCCGCCTCGGCCATAGTGCCGGGACAGCCCCCTCCCCCCCCCCCCCCCACCCAGGGTTTCCTGAAAAACCAAACCCTCTCCCCCAAACCCCTTTTTCTGCCCCACCCCCCCCCCCTTCATGCCCCCCCCTTCAAAAGGA
>JAJYMZ010000278.1 GCA_021786615.1 Acidobacteriota bacterium | reverse complement strand
GAAAAAAGGAAACGCCCCGAGGCAGGGGCGCTTCGTGAGGGAACGTTGGAAGGGTACGTTGGAGGGGATTCAGAAGCGGGAGTTCCCACGCGGGGAGCTGGTTTCAGTAGGTGGGATGAGAAGTGGCGGGAAGCCCCGAGGGGCACCTCAACATCAAGGATACGCTTCCTGGCCCGGAAGTTCCAGACACCTCAACGCGCGATGGGCAATTCAAACAATTTGGGGTCTGCCAGCGCCGGGGCCCAATGATTGAAGAGCAGTTCGGCCTTCGCGCCTTTGGGCTCCACCAGGTCCATGCGAACGAGCACCGGAGCGCCTCGCTGGGTCTGGGGCGCCCCGAAGATGGCGGTCCTGGCGAGCTTGCCGCTGGGAAGAAAGAACTCGGCCTTGAGGGGCCGGGTGCCATTCTTCCCAATCCATAGACTGGCGGTGCGAAAACTGGTGGAGGGCCGCTTGGCTGTCAACGCTAGACGCCAGCAGGGGGTTCCATCGAGCAGATCGTCCGTTTTGTCTTTCACCGCGTAATCCTCCGCGAAGCGCGTGCGCGCGATGTCACCACCGGCCGCGGGGCCAAGGAGCCTTTGCTGGGGTGTGACCTTGATGGGCCGCTTGGTGCCCGGCAGCAGCAGCCACATGGCATCACCCAGGACCAGCACCGCGCGGCCTTTTTCTTTTTTGGAAAGGCCCTCCACGCGGGCGTCGCCATTCTCGCGGGCCGTGACCTTCCAAAGTTGCGAGGCTTTTTCGCTTCTTAATTCGATCTCGACGCTGAACGTGGGCCAGGGATGGCGGAGCTTGTCCACCTGGGTGAGCAGGTCGTCGCTGCTTTGCGCCACCAGGGACGCGCCGCAAAGCAAGAGAGAGAGGATCCTCATTAAACGCGGCCGTAATTGTCTTGAAGCCGCTCGATGTCGGCTTCATCGAAGGTGCCCAGGCTGATTTCCAGCACCCGGACGGGATGGGGCGTCGAGGCGCCGCAGCTCAGGCGATGGGTGCTGCCCGTGGGAAGCCAGATTTCATCACCCACATTTGGCTTCAGTGTTTCGCCATCCAACTCCACCACGACGCCTTCATCCAGGGCCACCCAGAGTTCGCCGCGATGGCTGTGCCGTTGCAAACTCAAGCGCTGCCCCGGGGCGCAGGTGAGGATCTTCACCGTGCAGGGCGTGTTCAAGACGAACTGATCGAAGGAGCCCCAGGGTTTGTCAATGTGGAGGGTGGTGGGTTTATCCATGACTATCGAGCCTACCCCAAGTTCAGCGTGACGTCCTGCCAGGGCACTTCATAGGGTGTCACCTTGTGCTCGATGTTCTTGAGCGCCACCGGGGCCAGTTTCACCAGCGAGTCCGTGCCCAGAAGCTCTGCGGTGCGCGGCCCCACCACGATCTGGCCGGCCTTGGCCACGGCACTTTCCAGGCGTGACGCCAGGTTCACCGTGGAGCCCATCACCGTGTAGTCCATGCGCTTCTCGCAACCGATGTCGCCAGCGAAAGCCTCGCCGCTGTTGATGCCGATGCGCATCCGCAGCTCGGGATAGCCCTCGGGCCGGTTCTCGTTCATGAATTTCAAGGCTTCCTGCATGGCGATGGCGGCTTCCACGGCCAATCGGGGGTGGTCGGCATCGGGCTGGGGCGCGCCGAAAAAGGCCATGATGGCGTCGCCGATGTACTTGTCCAGGGTGCCGCCCCGGGCGAAGATCTGCTCGGTCAAGGCCTCAAAGGTGCGGTTGAGGATGTTGGCGAGCCTCAGGGGCTCCATGCCTTCGCTCATACGCGTGAAGCCGCTGATGTCGGCGAAGAGCACCGTGATCTCGCTGCGCTGGGCCTGCAGCGCCGGGGACTCGATGCTTTGGCTGGATTTGAGGATCTGGTCCACCACCGCCGGGGAGTGATAGCGTTCCAGGCGCTGGCGGAACCGCGTTTCGCGCTCGCGCTGGATGCCCACGGCGGCGAAGTTGGCCATGGCCGAAAGCAGATGCTCGTCCTCGCGGCGGAAGCCCCCCTTGCTCAAGGAGGATTCCAGGTAGACCACGCCCAGGGCCTGGTCGTCCACCACCAGCGGCGCGCACAGGGCCGACGTGATGCCGTGGATCTTGATGCTGTCCCCGGCGGCGAAGCGGGGATCAATGCGGGCGTCCGTGGTGAGGATGGTGACGCGATCCTTCATGGCCGTGTGGGCGATGGTGCGGCTGATGGGCGCGCTATTGGCTCCGGGCTTTTCCTCCCACACGTATTCCGGCACCAGCTGGCCATCGGCGGCCGCGAGCAGGATGAACCCCCGCTGGCAGGGAATCTGGGCCGTCACCAGGCTCATGACGGACTCCAGCAACTCCGCCAGGTCCGTGGCCCTGAGCAGGGTGCCGGCCATGGAGGCCAGGCGCTGGAAAAGGGACGCGGCGCTGCTGGTGTCCTGATCGGTCTTGTGCTGGGCGAGCATTTTTTCGAGGGACGCGTGGGGCACCATGATGGAGCCGGACGCATCGAAGGCCCTGTCCTCCAGGG
>JAJYMZ010000043.1 GCA_021786615.1 Acidobacteriota bacterium | reverse complement strand
AAGCCCCCCACTTTCGCGGGGGGCTTTTGCGATCCGGGGATCTTTGGTTGTTAGTTGGTCACGAAGGGCGCGGAGATGTAGTCCGCGTAGGCCATCGGGATGGACTGCTTGTTGGGCTGCTTCTCAAAGTTGATGCCCTGGTTCCAGACGGTGCGGATACGGAAGAAGTAGACCGCGTTCTGGGGAACACCATTGCCATCCAAGCCAGAGTAGCTGTGCATGCTGGGCAGGAACAGGTTCTGGATCGCGTCCTTGCCGCCGATGTGGCCGGTGCGCACCGAGGCGAGGAGCACGGGCTGGGCGGTGGTGGTGGCGGTGCCGTTGAGCAGGAAGAGGTCAAAGATGTAGCCACTGGGGACGACCTGGTTGTTCACCGAGGCCTGGAAGGTCACCTTCACGTTGCTGCGGGCCTGGATGTAGCTGTTGCCAGCCAGGACCATGGCGCCAGCGCCGGTCGCCGCGCTGGCCGGGTTCGAGGTCACCAGGTCCAGGGTCGTGTTGAACACGCCCGGGGTGGTGTTGGCCACGAAGTCCGTGATGCGCAGGGTCTGGATCGGGCGGATGATCGGGTTGCCCGGGTTGATGGTGTTGGCCGGGTTGGTGCAGGTCGGGTCGGTGACGGCGGCGCCCAAGGGGAAGACGTTCGCCATCTGGGCCGGCACCTTCCACAGGGTGTTGGTGGAAATGTTCGTCGGGTCCGGAGCGTTGGCGTCGGGGTAGGTCACGCCCACCAGGTAGTTGACCTTGTACTCCATGACGTTCGCCCAGGCCGCATTGCCTGTGAAGGGGCTGTAGAAGTTGAAGACCTTGGGCCAAGCGGCGCCAATATCCGTCATATTCGTGGCGGCGACGGTGGAGCTATCCAGCGCCGGGTCTGAGGCGAGCTGGAGGTTATACCACTGGGCCAGCATGGGGCTGCCGGGTTCGATGCCCGCCAGACCCAGTTCGGCATTGGCCACGCCATTCTCATCGGTGTGCCTGCGCACGCCGTAGACGATGGCGCTATCACGCACACCGCCTTCAACGCTGACATCAGCAGCTGTGGTGGTGTGGAAGACGCCGCGCATATTGTTCCACGGGTGAACACCAGCAGCTGGAATAGTGACCGCGCTATCGAAGGCGGGGTTCACCAGGCGGACGTTGGTGGAGCCTGAGGGCTGGTAGCCCATGGTGGGAGCGGCGAGGCCCCACTGGCTGCGGGCCCATCCCTTGGCGTTCACGATGTTGGCGTTGTAGAGGGAGGCATCGGTCTTGACGTCCACGTTGGCCCCATGGTTCTGGCCCGGAACAGCGCCCGTGGCCATGGAGATCTGCGCGTCCTGTAAGAAGCTGGGAGGCAGCGTGGAGTTGTTCACGCCATTGACCATGGCGAAAGCCGGGACCGTTGTGGTGCCGCCGGTGGCGGTGTAGGTGCTGCCGGGGACCATTTCACTGGCGTCCCAGGTGCCCCAGGCGGTCGGCTGCGCGACATCATGCTTCAGCCAGAGGAAGTAGGTGTTGTCGCCCTGGTTCAGGTCAATCAAAGCGGGTGGGACGTTCTGGCCATTGGGGGCACCGACCGACACCGACCACATGTAGCCCGGGTCAACATTGGCGAAGGAATTGGCCGCGCCATTAGGCTGGATGTATCCCTTTGATGCCAGGTTGTAAGGAACCTGGGTGGACGTGCTGCCGGGGCTAAAGGTGGTGCGGTTGGGCGTGTTCAGGAAGCCCGTGGTGCCCGAGCCCGCAACGTTATTGGAGAGCCACAGCGAGTTACTGGGCACGTGGAAGGGGGTGTTGGTGGCGGCGGTGATGCCATTTCCACCCTGGGTGGAAGTACCGAACACAGTTTCCGTATCCACGATGCCGACGGTGGAGGTCATGCCCAGGAAGCCCCAGCCGTAGATATTGGCGGCGTTCGGGTCGTTGACGCCGCCGTCACCCACGAAGAAGTAGCGGGCGTTGGCGCGCTGGTTGGGCACCGCGATCTGCATCACGTCGCCCTTCTCCCACTTGTTCGAGCCGCCGGGGGTGACGCCCAGGTTGGCATTGGTGACCTGGGTGGGCCAGCTGTAAGCCCATCGAAGCGAGGTCTGAGGCTGTCCAAATAAATTGGACAGCGTCACACCGCGGCCAGGCGCGGCGTTCTGCATGTCCACTTCACCCTGGTAGAGGTTGTAGACCCAGCTGTGGGCGAAGGCCGTAGCCAGGGCGCCGATGCCGCCGCCACTGCCGCCATTCTGGACCGGAATATCGTACCAGGCGCCCGTGGGGCCGACCTGAGCAGGGAAGGAAGGAGAGAAAACGTTCTGAAGGGGCATCTGCAGCGTGCTGCTCAGCAGTTCGTTGGGGAAGCGGTTCAGGGGGCCGGTGCCAATGAACGGTCCGTCAATGGCGGTTTTCGAGAAGGTGAACAGGTAGGGGCTATTGGAGGGAATCACCTGGGCGCGGACTTCATGGTTCGCGTAGGAGCCGATGGCATCGTGATTCTCAACCGCAGGGTTGGAGGGGTTGGAGCCGTTGACGTAGGTGTAACCGTAGGTCTTCCAGTCCGAGCGCGAGCTCGAGCTGGAGGTCCCGTCGTAGGCCGAGGCGTAGGCGGGCAGATTGAAGGTGCCGGCTTCATCGTTCAGCGGGTTACCCGTGTGGAAGCTGGTGTAGGGCGCTTCGACGGAATTCAGCGTGATCCAGCTGGCGGCGGTGTAGAGGCCCGTGACGCCTGTGGTGCCGGAAGCCGGGTTGGAACCCTGGAAGAAGAAGGTGCCGAAGCTCGTCTCATCACCGGAACCCGAGTCCGCCGGGAAAGGCAGGTAGGTGAAGGTGAAGGGCGTGTTCACGTTGATGGTCGGATCGCCTGCGTTGGCGCCTGAAGCCAGCGTGCTGGCGCGTTTGATCGCGTACATCTCAGCCGGGGCGTCACCTACCACGCGGGTGCGGGCGTTGGTGAAGCGGACGGTGCCGAAGATCGGGTTGATGTTCAGGTTGCCGTTGTTGATGCGCTCGTATTGATCGCGCACTTCCACGGGGAAGGCGTAGGCGGCGCTGGCCGTCACGCGGGCGATCAAGTACTGGGTGCGGTTCGGGCCCCAATTCACCTGGAAGGCGCCGGCATCGCCAGCGGTCAGCCAGGGGTTGTAGAAGGAGGCGGAAGTGCCAGAGAGGGCAGGGACATTATTGGTGGTATCAGCGGCCGGCACAGTGGGCGTGCCCATGGTCGCAAAAATCGTGTCCTGGTGACCGGTGGTCGTGGTCTGGTCGCCGTCATAGATCTGGACATCCGCGGCCTGGGCGATATTGCCGCCGGGCCTGGCCATCAACCAGCGCCAGATGGCGGGTTTGGCGGTGTTGGGAGCCGCGTAGTCGAAACCCGTGCCCGAAGCCTGGTCATAGCGCTTGGATTCAGGCTCCTGGATGCTGGGACGGCCGTAGGCCGTGGCCGAGCTGGAGGCGCCGCCGCCAATGGAGATGGTGGTGAGGGGATTCACGACCTGGTTGGCCAGCGCGCCGGGGACCGTCAGCTGGGCATTGGGAATGGTCGTCAAAGGCCCGATGGTGGGCGCGTTGTTGGGCTGCACCTTGATGACGTACTGCTGCTGACCCTGGTTGGAGGGAGGAGTTACCGGCGTGTTGCCAGCGGGGACGTAGACATTTTCGTTCGCCTGGACGATGAAGGACCAAACCGAAGGCTGGGACCAGACATCGAAGCCCAGGTTGTCCGAGAGCGGCGCAAAGAACGGAGGTGTACCTCCGACTGGACCGCCAAAGGCGATTTCCGACGTAGCAATGGGGCGCCACTGGATGGTGCCGGTGTTGGCATCCACCATCGGGTATTCAGACAGGTCGGGGTTGATGCCGGGCCAGATACCGCCGGGGATGCTGGGCAGCGTCACGGGGCTCAAAGTGAAGGTCTGGCCAACCACGTTCCAAGGCGTACCCGCCACGAACACAGAGCCGGGCAGGATGCTGTAGGTGATGCCATCACCCTCGTTATCCTTGAAGATGGTGCGCGCGTTCCAACCCTTGGCGGGCAGTGTGTCGTCGTTCAAGGCGCCGAGGAAGCCACCGGGATAGGCGTTCAAGTAGTTAGAGAAGAGGTTGTCCGTGGCCAGGGCGTCAATGCCGCCCGTGGACTCAAGAGCGCCAACGTAGTTGTTGCCTGCGTACTGGCCAAAGCCGACCCAGTCAATGTCGCCAGGATAGAATTTCGAACGGGTGGGACCCGTGATGTCGTTCTTCACGCGGGAAGAATCGAAGGCCACCACGCCAGACACGGTCTCGGTGTAGACGTTGGAGTTCAAGGTCGGAACCGAATCCGACACGGGAGAGATGGTCATCACCTTGGTGAAAGTCAGACCGCCTGGATCAGTCACGGTCACCGTCACAGTGATCGAGCTGGAGCTGGAGGTGAGAGGCACGAAGGCGCTGTTGGTCATGATGTAGGCAGTGGAGCCCACAACCGCGCCTGAGGACAGGCTGGTGGGGCTGCTGCTCAGCACGACGCCGGGCACCGAAGAGGTCATGGTCCAAACCAAAGCGTTCGTCTGAGTGGCGCCGTTGGGATCAGTGGCGGACAATGCGAAACCCGAACCACCAGCGTTGACGGGGATGTAGTGATTCAAGGGCAGGTTCGGCAGGCTGCTGGTGAGAATCACCGGGGCAAGATTGTTGCTGAAGAAAGTCAGCGTGACGACCTGGCTGGAGGTTGCCCCCAGCACGGTCCCGCTGCCCACCAACTGATCCGTAGCCGTCACAGTGAAGGTGGCAGTCACGGAGGTGGCGCCCGAAGGCACGGTGCCCGTGAAGTTTACGACGCCGGTGATTGGGTTGATCGTGATGGCGCCGCCGATGCCGGTGGTGCCGCCGTTGTTGTCCGCGAAAGTCGCAGCGCCGGTGACGGCGTAGCGAACGTCATCGCCATCTGGATCCTGAGAGGCTACCTGAAAGGTGTTCCAGGCGATGGCGTTCGAGGTACCGGTCAGCTGACCATTGGCCTGGCTGATGAACTGGGGCGCGCGGTTGGCGGCCACATTCACGACCAGAGATGCCGCAGCAGAATTCCTAGTGGTTCCACTGTCCTGGGCGATTACGGAAATGGTCTGGGCGCCAGTCTGAGAGGCGGTAGGCGTCCAAATGAAAGAACCAGAACCGGAGGTCGGCCCGACGGTTGCCGTCGCGGCACCGGACACGACGAAAGTGATTTGATCACCCTCGGCATCCGTGGAGCTCAAATTGTAAGTCGCCGGGTGAAGCGTGATCCCCGAGGTCGGGCCCACGATGACGGGCGTTGCCGGGGACTGATTTGTGGCGGCCGTCGGTGCCGAAGAGGACGATCCGCCGCAGCCGACCATCGCCAGCGACAACGCTGTCAAAGCCGAGATGCCCAGGGCATATCGGAGTTTCGGATTGGGGTTATTCATAGAGCCTCCTAAGGGAAGGGGTTGAGAAAGGGTTGTGGGAGAAGAGACGATGAGGGAAAGATAACACTATTGCAAGATTAGAGAAAATCGGAAATTTGGCTCCAGGTCAATGTTATTTTTTCTGAAATGAAAATATTGCCGCCCCTAAGGGGTGCCGAGGCGATAACACCTGGAACTGCGTATCAGCAAATCATAGGCCAGTTTGACGGGAACCTCAAGGAGCATCATGACATTTAACCCCCTCACACAAGAATCCGCCATTCAATCTAAATGGTTAAATGATGGAGCTTTTCATATTTCAACCCGGGATATGGGCCAACGGCAACCCTATTATGTTTTAGTGATGTTGCCTTACCCCAGCGGCCGAATCCACATGGGGCATGTCCGAAATTACACGCTTGGGGACGTGGCCGCACGATTTCAGCGGATGCGGGGCAAGGCCGTGATGCAGCCCTTGGGTTGGGACTCATTTGGCCTGCCCGCCGAGAATGCCGCCATCAAGAACGGCACCCATCCAGCCATCTGGACCCGCCAGAACATCGCCGACATGAAAGCGCAGATCCAGCGCTTGGGCATCAGCTATGACTGGGACCGCGAGATCGCCAGCTACCTTCCCGAATACTACCGCTGGAACCAATGGTTGTTTTTGCAGATGTGGAAGCGCGGCGATGTGTTCCGCGCCATGCGCAACGTCAACTGGTGCGAGGCTTTGGGAACTGTGCTGGCCAACGAGCAGGTGGTGGACGGCAGGGATGAGCGCACGGGGCATCCCGTGGTCCAAAAATCCCTGGAGCAGTATTTCTTCGCCATCACCAAGTATGCCGATGAACTGCTGGCGGGCCTCGATAAGCTGGACTGGCCGGACAACGTGAAGGCCATGCAGCGCCATTGGATCGGGAAAAGCGAAGGCGCCAGGCTGCGTTTTGATGTCGAAGGCCACGACCAGATCGAGGTCTTCACCACGCGCCTGGACACGCTTTACGGCGTCAGTTTCCTGGCACTCTCCACGGAGCATCCGCTCATCCAGGCCCAGACGGATGAAGACGCGGATCTGCGGGCCTTTTGCGCGCGGATCAAGGCGCAGAGCCGGGAAGAACGGCTGATGGCGGACATCAAAGAAGGCCATCGGACCAAACTCCACGCGGTGCATCCTTTCACGGGCGAGCTGATCCCCATTTTTGCCGCGAACTACGTGCTGATGGATTACGGCACAGGCGCCGTGATGGGCGTCCCCGCCCACGACGAGCGCGATCACGAGTTCGCCCTGAAGTACGGACTGTCTATCCCGAAAGTCATCGAAAGCGATGATCCTTGGCAGCCGGGAATCCTGATCAACAGCGGCGAGTTCAGTGGCATGGCAAGCGCGGAGGCAACGGCGGCTATGATCACGAAGCTGGCTGGCCGCGCGGTGGGCGCCGTCACGTTCAAGCTGAAGGACTGGGGGCTTTCGAGGCAACGCTACTGGGGCACGCCCATCCCTACGGTCCACTGCCCTGACCATGGCGTGCAGCCGGTATCTGAAGACGAACTGCCGGTGCGGCTTCCCGAGGATGTGGAATTCACCGGCCACGGGCCTTCGCCTTTGACCACCTCAAAATCCTTCCTCGAGGCAAAGTGCCCGATCTGCGGCGGCGCGGCGCGCCGGGAAACCGACACCATGGATACCTTCGTGGATTCCAGCTGGTATTTCCTGCGCTACCTGGACCCCAAGAACGAGCATCTGCCCTTCGACAAAGCCGCCGTGGACCCCTGGATGCCCGTGGACCTCTATATCGGCGGCATCGAACACGCGACCATGCACCTGATCTACGCGCGGTACTTCCACAAGGTGCTGCGGGACCTCGGCATGGTGAGCTGCGATGAGCCGTTCCAGAAACTCATCTGCCAGGGGATGGTGCTGAAGGACGGCTTCAAGATGTCCAAGTCCAAGGGCAATGTGGTGGACCCGGATGATGTCCTGGCGCGCTACGGAGCTGACGCGCTGCGGCTCTTCATGATCTTCGCCGCACCCATCGAGAAGGAACTGGACTGGACCGGTTTCGATGGCATCGAAGGCTCCACGCGATTCCTCAAGCGCGTGGCGCGCATGGTGGACGAACACACGGTCAACGCAGAACCGCTGCCGGCCAGGGACCAGCTCAGCCGTGAAGAAAAGGATCTGCTGCACAAACTGCATCTGACCATCCACCGCATCACCGAAGACCTGGCGGTGCGCTTCCAGTTCAACACGGTGGTGTCGGGCCTCATGGAACTGATCAACGCCATGGCGGATCTGCCCGCGGATTCGCCGCACCGAGCGCCGGTGATGCAGCACGCGCTGGATGCTTTCGCGCGCATGCTTTCGCCCGTGGCGCCCCACCTCGCGGAGCAATTATTCGAACAGCTCGGCGGCAGGGGATTCGTGATGCAGGCCGCCTGGCCCGAAGCCAATCCGTCCTGGATGCAAGCCGATGAGATCCTGGTGGTCGTGCAGGTGAACGGCAAGGTCCGTGGCCGCGTCACACTGCCCGCTGGCGCCACCGAAACTGATCGCCGGGAGGCGGCCTTGGCCTGCGCCGAAGTCAGACCCCACCTGGATGGCAAGGAAATCGTCAAAGTCGTGCTGCCGCCCAACGGCAAGCTGGTGAACATCGTCGTTAAAAATTGACGAATAAAAATCAAGGTCTGGAGATTCCATGCAGCACATCGAAAAACTGGTCGAATGCGTCCCCAATTTTTCCGAAGGCCGGGACTTGGCAAAGATCAAGCAGATAACGGACGCCATTGAGTCTGTCGTGGGTGTAACGCTCCTGGACGTGGACTCTGGCGCGGCCACGAATCGCACCGTGGTTACCTTCATTAGCGATCCGGAAGCGGCTCTTGAAGCGGCTTTCCGCGCCATCAAGACAGCATCACAGCTCATAGACATGAGCAGCCACCACGGGGCCCACCCGCGCATGGGCGCCACGGACGTATGCCCCTTCGTGCCCGTGTCGGGCCTGACGCTGGACGATTGCGCGGAACTGGCGGACCGGCTCGGAGAACGCGTGGGCCGGGAGCTGGGTATTCCTGTCTACCTTTATGAATCCGCCGCCAAAACAGAAGCACGCAGGAATCTGGCGATGGTCCGGAAAGGTGAATACGAGAGCCTGGCCCAGAAACTACAAGACCCGGCCTGGGCACCGGACTACGGTCCGGCCGAATTCAACGCGCGGACGGGTGCCACCATCATCGGCGCGCGGGAATTCCTCATCGCCTTCAACATCACCCTCAACAGCCACGCCAAGGACCACGCGACGGATCTGGCCTTCGAGCTGCGCGAAAAGGGCCGCGTGGCGCGCCGCAATCCGACCAATGCCTACTATTCCAGTGGCGAGATCCTGTTCTACGGGAAGGATTGTTTCCCTTGCGGCAATTGCGATCACGATGCCCCGGATTTCGAGGCCCTGGTGGCCCATTGCGCCCAGGTGCACAGCTATGATCTGCGCCACTTGCTGAGCCTCAATGATATTGATACCGGCACGCCTGAAGCCGTGCAAAGCCTGGTGGGCCAGAAAGCCTATCGCGCGGGTTATTTCGCCGAATGCAAGGCCATCGGGTGGGTAGTCCCGGAGTACGGGCGCGCGCAGCTTTCCATCAACCTCACCGACTACCACCTCACGCCGCCCCACTCGGTGCTGGACGCCGCGCGGCAGCTGGCGGTGGACCGGGGCTTGGTGGTCACCGGCAGCGAAATCGTCGGTCTGGTGCCTTTCCAGGCGCTCTACCAGGCGGGACAGCACTACTTGAGCGCCATGGGCAAATCGCCCCATGTGCCGGTGGAAGATATCCTGAACATGGCCATCTTTTCCATGGGGCTCTCGGATGTCGCGCCTTTCGATATCGAAAAGAAAGTGCTCGGCCTGCCCAGGCGGTTCGAGAAGGGCTTGATGTCCTTATCCGCCAGGGCCTTCACCGAGGAGGTGAGCCGCGACACACCGGCGCCAGGGGGCGGATCCATCGCGGCCCTCGCGGGATCCCTGGGCGCTGCGCTGGCCTCCATGGTGGCCAACCTGTCCACGGGCAAGGCTCCCAACCGGGCCATCGAGCGCGAGCTGCTGGCCATCGCCAAGGATGCGCAGAGAGTGAAGGATGCGCTGGTGCTGGCGGTGGACGAGGACACCAACGCCTTCAACGGCTACATGGAGGCGCTGCGTCTGCCGAAGAGCAGCGACGTTGAAAAGAAGGCCCGCAGCATCGCCATGCAGTCCGGGTTGAAGGAGGCCGTTGAAGTGCCCTTGAGCACCGCCGAGCTGAGCCTGGAAGCCATGCAGCTCTGCGAACGCGCGACCCAATCAGGCAATCCCAATTCCCTGACCGATGCCCTGGTGGGCTGCGCCAGCGCCTTCACGGGGGTACGCGGCGGTCTTTGGAACGTGATGATCAATTTGAAGGACATCAAGGACGATGCCTTCGTGGATGAAATGCAGACGCGATGTTCTACGCTCCTGGCGGAAGCGAAAGCGCTGATGGCCAAAGTGGGCGATGCAGGCGACGCAAGCCTCGGCGCCATGATCGCAGCCAAGCGGAAGTAACCCCGATCCCATCCAATACGAAGCCTCGCCTCATGCGGGCTTAGGTTCTAGAATCAAGAATCCGGAGAAACCATGTCCCACACCGCGACCCGTCCACTCACCCCCGTGGTTGAATCCATTCTCGACCTGGTGGGCAATACCCCCCTGTTGCGCCTGAAGCGCTTCTGCCCTGAGCGGAATCTGTTCGCGAAGCTCGAATACCTGAATCCCGGCGGCAGCGTGAAGGACCGCATCGGCGTGGGCATGATCGTGGCCGCGGAGAAAGCTGGCCTCATCAAGCCGGGCGTCTCCACCATCATCGAGCCCACCGCTGGCAACACGGGCGTGGGCCTGGCCATCGCCGCCAAGGCCATGGGCTACAAATGCGTGCTCTGCGTGCCCACCAAGTACAGCCGCGAAAAGATGATGCTCATGAAGGCCCTGGGCGCAGACCTGGTGCTCATCCCCAAGGAGCAGGGCATGAAGGGCGCCATCGCCAGATGCGCTGAACTAGCCGCGACCATTCCAGACTCTTACGTGCCCCAGCAGTTCGAGAATCCCAGCAACCCCGATACCCACTACCGCACCACCGCGGAAGAAATCTGGGAGCAGCTGGAAGGCCGCGTGGATGCGGTGGTCATCGGCGCCGGCAGCGGCGGCACCTTCACCGGCACGGTGAAACGGCTGAAGGAACTGAATCCAAAAATCCACGCTGTCTGCGTGCAGCCCGTGGGCTCCATTTTCTGCGGGGCGCCCTTGACGGAATGGGCGGTGGAGGGCATCGGCAATGGGTTCATCCCGGGCAGCCTGGATCTCAGCCTCGCGGATCAGATCGTGGATGTGGCCGACGCGGACAGCCTGGCCACCGCACGCGAACTTATCGCCAAGGAAGGCTGCCTGGTGGGCGCCAGCGCCGGCGCCAATGCCTGGGCCGCCCGCAAGGTCGCGATGGAGCTTCCCCTAGGAAGCCGCGTCGTCACCCTCTTCCCCGACGGCGCCGAGCGCTACATGAGCAAGCAACCCGTGGCTGAGCTGGACCTTCCGTGAGCGAGTTGAACGTCGCCAAGGCTCTTCTGGAGGCAGGCGCCGTTCGCCTATCACCCAAGTCGCCCTTCACCTGGGCCAGCGGGCTGAAGTCACCGATCTATTGCGACAATCGCCAGCTGTTGGGCCATCCAGGGCTGCGCGGCGCCATTGCCGACGCCCTGGCCGTACGGGCCGCCGATCTATCGCCTACGCTGATCGCCGGGACCAGCACCGCCGGCATACCCTGGGCGGCCCTCGTCTCTGACCGCTTGAA
Organism: Acidobacteriota bacterium; assembly: GCA_021786615.1. GTDB lineage: Bacteria > Acidobacteriota > Holophagae > Holophagales > Holophagaceae > JANXPB01. The sequence continues at coordinate 3,160 of JAJYMZ010000043.1, read as the reverse complement.
CCTACCCATGGCCTATGTCCGGCCGGAGCCGAAACGACACGGCATGGGCCGCCAGGTGGAAGGTCCTCCCGCCGATGGCCATCGCGTGGTGCTCATCGAGGACCTCATCTCCACCGGCGGATCCAGCCTGCGATGCGTGGACGCCCTTCGGCGCGAGGATGCGGTCGTCGTGGAGGTCCTGGCGCTCTTCAGCTATGGCCTGCCCCAAGCCGACGAGGCTTTCCAGAAAGCGGGTGTGGCTCTGCAGGTGCTTTCCAGCTTCGAGGCCCTGTCGGAGGAAGCCGCCACGCGCGGAATCCTGGACGCTGAAGACGCCGCCGCGCTTCAAGAGTGGCGCCGCGACACGGTGGCCTGGAGCAGGCATCACGACTAAAGGAGGCCGCCAGTGAAGATCTACACCCGCACGGGCGATGATGGAATGACAGGGCTCTTTGGCGGCGACCGGGTCACCAAGAGCCACCACCGCATCATGGCCTATGGCGCCCTGGACGAGCTCAATAGCGTCATCGGCCTGCTGCGTCTGCAGGTGAGCGAGAAGGTGGCCGCGCAGGAAGCCCTGCAGCGGGTCCAGCACGATCTGTTTGTCCTGGGCGCGGTGCTGGCCACGCCCCACAGCCATCTGGATCAGCTTGAAAAGAAGATGACCACGCCCACCTGGGCCGTGGCGGACATGGAAGCGGACATTGACCGTCTCACGCAGCTCGCTCCCCCCATGACCCATTTCGTCCTGCCCGGCGGCACGCCTTCCAGCGCCTACGCCCATCTGGCCCGGACGGTCTGCCGACGGGCCGAGCGCGATGCGGTGGTGCTGAGCAACGAAGAAGGCATCCCTCCGGATGTGCTGATCTATCTCAACCGCCTCAGCGACTGGCTGTTCGCCTTGTCCCGCGCAGAGAACGCGCTGGCAGGCGTCGGGGATGTGGAGTGGATACCGCGCTGAGGAGGTCAGCCTGGCGCCCCGGCCGCATCATCCCCCGCTTCTTTCCACAACCGCTTCTCCGCGATCCGCATCCAATTCTCCGCGGCCAGCACGCCCTCGCCGTGGTTCAAGCGCTGGAAGTGGGCCCGGAGATGCCGCAGCGTGCGGGGGATGGCGGGCGCGGATTGGGCCTTCCTGCATTTCATGAGCTGGTATCCGAACGTGCCAAGGGATTTGAAATTACGCTGAAGCGCCGTGAGGTTCAGTTCTTCCCACAGGGCCGCGTCAGACCAGCCCAGTTCTTCTCGCACGTGGCGCAGCAGCAGGCCACAGGATTCCTGCGACCAGTCCCAGTAGCCGTCAAAAAGAATGGAGGCCAGGTCGTAGGTGGCGGCACCCCGGCGGGCATCCTGAAAGTCCAGGACCACCAGCCGGTTGCCCTGCACCATCAGGTTGCGGACGTGGAAATCGCGATGGGACAAGAACTGAGCGCGGGGAGCCAGGCTTTCATGAATCTCCACCATGAAACGGTCCAACCATCGCGGGGGGTCCTTCTGCAAGAACTCATGAAAAAAATTCGCCTGGCAGCAGCCCCATTCGAATTCCAGTTTTTCCTCATCAAATGCCCTGGCCATGAAAAAGCTGTGGGGAGGCGCGCCCACGGTGAGGGGCCCCAACAGCGTGGCCAGCAGCCAACCCGCGCGATCCGCCCAGGCCCGCTCTTCTTCGGGGTGCTCCATGAGCCGCTGCTCCAGCGTGACATCCCCCAGATCCTCCACCAGCAGCACTCGTTCCTCGTCCCAGGTCTGGAGAATGGTGGGGACCCTCATCACGGGATCGAGATAGGCGTGCATGGCGCGGAATTCGTAGTAGGCCGGATCGTTTTTGCCCGGCTCGTCCAGCGGGTAGAGCACCACCAGCGCGGTGCCCAGGTGGGGGTGCGCCACGCGCACATACTGCCGAGCGCCCTCGTCTCCCCCAAGGAGACGGGGACTCGAACAGGCCCATCGGTCCAGGGCGCGGGGAAGTCGGGAGTCCGTCACTGGACCTAGATTAGCGACCGTTACGAAATAGCCAGTGCTTTTCTGGTTAGTTCGTTACGGACGCTTATGCCGGACAGAGGACGGCTTAAGCCATCAGTCACCGGGAGGTTCAGCAAGGCTTTCCACATCCCCATCTCCTGGCGAGCGTTTTAATGGCTTCAGGAGAAATTGGCTAGGCGCCAGGCCCCGCATGTCCAGCACGCGGATGCGCCACCCTTGGATCTTCAGTTCATCCCCCACCCGGAGCACGCGGCCAAGCTGTTCCTGGAAATAGCCCCCCAGGCTGATGGAGCCTTCCTCCACCACCAGATCCAGGCCCAGGTGGTCCACCAGCTGTTCCAGGGTGACCGAACCCTGGGCCAGCCAGGCTCCGCTGCGGAGCTTCCGCAACTGGATCGTCTCCCGATCGAATTCATCCTGGATCTCGCCCACCAGTTCTTCCAGCACATCCTCCAAAGTCACTAGGCCATCCACGCCGCCATGCTCGTTCACCATGAGGGCCAGATGCTGTTTCTGCCGCTGGAATTCCAGCAGCAGGTCCTGGATGAGTTTCATCTCCGGCACCAGGAAGGCCGGGCGGGCGAATTCCCGGATATCCACCTCGCCGCCGTGCTCATGCAGCGCCCATAGCAGCTCCTTCAGATGCACGATGCCGATGACCCGATCGAGATCACCATCCACCAGGGGAATGCGCGTGTGGGGCGAGTTACGGGCCAGCACCAAGTTCGCCTCCAAGGTGCCGTTGGCATCGAAGCAGATCACCTGGGTCCGGGGAATCGCGATCTCCTTGATGGTGCGTTTGGAAAACCCGAAGAGATTGTCAATGAGCTCTACCTTGGAAAGCCCCAGCTGCCCGCTTTCCTGGCTGCGCTCGAGCATGCGCCTCAGTTCTTCTTCCGAGGGCAGGTTCGTGTCATCGAGTTCATCCGCGAAGGACATGCCGAAAAGCCACACCACGCCACGACTGAGCTTTTGCAAAATCCAGGTGAAGGGCTGCACGATTCTGGACCAGAGCAATAGAGGCGCGGCGGTGCGCAGGGCCCAGGTGGTGGCCTGGCGGATGGCGATGCCGCGGGGCACGAGCTCTGCCAGCTTGTCGTTGCCCGGATCCGGACGGCGAACCTCGAAGGGCACGGGGCGCGGCGGCTGGCCGTCGATCTGAAGGGCGAGCGCGCGAAGCACCTCATCGCTCGCGATG
>JAJYMZ010000052.1 GCA_021786615.1 Acidobacteriota bacterium | reverse complement strand
TGGTGCGTTCGGTGACGCCGATGGTGGGAAATTCATTCATGGGGTGGGACAGGGACACCATGAGCCGTTCGTCCCAGGGCAGGCGGTCCCGCTTGTGGCCCCGCAAGCGATGGATCAGGCCGAGCCGCGGGTCCTCGCCGGGACGCAGGGTGCCCGCCACGAAGCGCACCAGGAAATCCGCGCCGTCTTCCAGGAAAGCCCGCAGGACATCCTCGGCGCTGGGAGGCATGGCCAGGTCGTCCTCCACCTCGAAGGACTCCATGAGCCCCAGGGGCACGCCCTTGGTGAACACCCATTCATCGCCCTCGGGAAAGGCCAGGGCCGAAGGCGGCATGGCGCGGGTCAGGGCTTCGAAGGCTTCGCGATCCGAAGGGCTGGTGAAGCTGGTGCCCCAGTGGGCGCGCCAGGGCAGGGAATCCGTGTCGAGGGTGGGCAGGATGGCGCCCCGGATGATGAGGGACTGGAGCAATCGCAAAGCCGTCACCCAGAAGGCCATGCTCCCACCCAGCAACTCAGGGTCCGGCGGCAGCGAGGACAGCCACGGGTAGGCCCGCTGCCAGCGGAGGGGCACCGTGTGCAATTCCATGATGGACGAATCAGGAAGGAAGAGCTGCGCCTTGGCGGGTGTGAGCCTTTCCTTTCCTTGAAGATTCCCCGGCAGGGATCGGAGCGTTCTCAGCCAGTCGGCCTGGTCCGCCTCCCGGGGCAGACAGATGAGGAAGCCGCGGTCCGCGGGGCGATACTGGAGGATGGGGCTCATGAGCACCCCAGGGGCGATAGGCTGTGGGCGATGGGCTGTCGGCGGTAGGCTGAAGGTGCCAGCGGGAGTGCTTCATGAAAATCGGATTCGCATCGGACCACGCGGGATTTGAGTTGAAAGAACGCCTCAAGGCCTGGGCCTCGGCCAACGGCCACGAGATCGTGGACTACGGGACGGACGGTCTCGCGTCCGTGGACTACCCGGACTTCGCGCATCGCGCTGCGGAAAAACATCATGAGTGGGAACGCCTCGTGTTGGTCTGCGGTTCCGGGATCGGCATCAGCATCGCGGCAAATCGCCACGTGGGTGTCCGCTGCGCGCTGGTGACTTCCCCCGAGCACGCCGCGTTGGCCAGGCAGCACAATGACGCAAATGCCATCGCTTTCGGCCAACGGCTAACGGATCCGCTGATGGCTGAATCTTACCTCAAAATCTTTTTGGAAACTCCATTTGAAGGTGGAAGACATCAAAAAAGAGTGGAGAAGATCGAAATTTAGGGGCCGTTGCGCCTTGGCCAGGGTTTTTCTGGCCAAGACGTTACGGCCCCTTACGTCGGCCACAAGGGCCCGAACGATGGTGGTTTTCCATACAAGAACGAAGGAATTGCTGCTTCCACTACCAATCCCAGGCCGACGCGATGGATGGTGCACCGCGCAAAGTCGGAGATAGTTTGGCCCCGCCAGCGATCGGGCCTAGGCATTCAAGAAGCGAAATAGTCGTTCCCGTAGCATTTCTGGGTTGGAGGTCTGGCACTCCCAGACCACAATCACATCCCAGCCAAGCCCTCTCAGGCACCTCCGGACTTTGGCATCCCGGTGTTTGTTGGCCTGGATCTTTGCGATCCAGTACTCCTGGTTGGAAGCTGGAATCCTTCGCCCCCCCTTGCAACGATGCCCATGCCAGAAGCAGCCATGGACCAAAATCACCTTTCCAAGCCTTGGAAACACCAGGTCAGGGGTACCAGGTAGATTCTTGGTATGCAGGCGGAAACGGAACCCGAGTCCATGGGCGGCCCTCCGCACACGCATCTCGGGAAGCGTGTCCTTCCCCCTGATATGGCTCATGATCCAGCTCCGCTTCTCTGGACTGACAGAATCGACCACCGGATCTCCTTTCAGACCCTATAATCCATCCATGTATCAGCTCACTTCTCTTGAAATCTGCGCGGGTGCCGGGGGGCAAGCCCTTGGTCTTGAACAAGCCGGGTTCCATCACGAAGCCCTGGTTGAATTGGACCGGGATGCTTGCCATACCCTCCGGTTGAATCGCCCATCATGGAAGGTGTTCCAAGAAGACATCCGCGAATTTGCCGGCGGCCCCTATAAGGGAATCGACTTGCTTGCCGGTGGTGTTCCCTGCCCGCCATTTTCGGTCGCGAGCAAACAACTCGGTGAAGAAGATGACCGCAACCTTTTTCCAGAAGCAATCCGCCTCGTGGATGAAATCCGACCTAAAGCCGTGATGTTGGAAAACGTCCGCGGGCTGCTTGATGCCGTGTTCGAGGACTACCGCACCTACATTTCCAAACAACTCAAGTCCCTCGGCTATGTGACGAACTGGACCCTCCTGAATGCGTCTGACCATGGCGTTCCTCAACTCCGCCCGAGGGTCCTGTTCGTCGCGATCCGCCGGGAATGGGCTGAATCATTCACATGGCCAACTCCATCTTTGATCCCTCCCCCCACCGTGGGAGAGATCCTAATTGAGTTGATGGCTGCTGGCGGTTGGGAAGGTGCCCGCGCTTGGATGGAAAAGGCCAACGACATCGCCCCGACTCTTGTTGGCGGCTCAAAAAAG
>JAJYMZ010000054.1 GCA_021786615.1 Acidobacteriota bacterium | reverse complement strand
CGCCCACTTCCGATCTGGCGGTCAGTCAGATCGTGGAGCCGGCCACCCCGATCTACGGTGAGACCTTTGCCTTGCTCGTAACCGTCACCAACCGGGGACCCAACACGGCGCAAGCCGTGGTGCTGATTGAACGGGTCTAGGCGGGCCACCAAAGAATCAGAGGCCGTTAGCAGGAAGAATATTCATTGAAAATCACACTCTGCGAATGTTTTTCTTCCCAAGCTGCCTGGCCAAATTTTTCGCGCCGAACCTCAACTCTTCAGCCATTCCTGCGCTAGCTTCCGCAAGTCTTCAGCGGTGTTGAGACGAGGGTCATCGAGCACCGCTTCCAGCAGATGTTTTTGCAGCTCGCCCACCCACGGGCCGCCACGCTTTCCAGCAAGGCGCATCAGGGCTTTGCCATCCAGTGCCAGGGCCGAGGGGCTCAAAGGGGGCTGGGCCTCGGCGAGGCGCCTCAGGCGCTCCATCACTTTCTGGTGTTCAAACAGGTTTTCCGTTTCGCCAAAGCCTTTCGCCAACTGATCCGCGATGCGGAAGCGGCCCCATGCCTCCAACGGCAATCCGTCTTCCGAGAGCTTGCGAAGGAAGCGCCGGCAGGCGGCATCGCTCCAGTCATCGGTGGGGTGGGTGCCATGGTGCCGCACCAGCGCGAAAACCTCGCGCGTGAATGCGTGACCCACTTTCAGGCGCGCGAGAATGGCCCCGGTGATCTCCAGGGAACGCGCCTCGTGGCCGTAGAAATGCGCGCCGCCGGTCTCATCCACCGTGCGCGTGGAAGGTTTGCCCACGTCGTGCAGCAGCGCGGCCCACCGCAGCGCCGGTTCTTCCACGGCGAAGCCCACGGCCGCCAGAGTGTGCTCCCAGACCGGAAAGAGGTGATGGCGATTCTGCGCGCAGCCGATCATGGGCCGCAATTCCGGCGTCCAGAGATCCAGCAGGCCTGAATCCGCCAGCAGCTGCAGCCCTGTCTTGGGATCAAGGCCGCAAAGCAGTTTCGTCAGTTCCACGTAGACACGTTCGACAGAGACTTTGGCGGACACCTCCAGCCGTTGTGGGATCGCGGCCAGCGTTTTTTCTTCGATGGTGAATCCCAACTGCGAAGCGAAACGGCAGGCCCTCAAGGGGCGCAGGCCATCCTCGGCGAAACGTTTCAAAGGATCGCCCACGGCCCGGATGACGCGCCTTTCGAGATCCTCTTGCCCCTTGAACGGGTCAATGATTTTTTCCTTCAATTTTTCACAATCGAGAAATTCCACGGGCAGGGCTATGGCATTGATCGTGAAATCGCGGCGCGCCAGATCTTCCTGGAGGCTCACGCCCAGACGCACGGAGTCCGGGTGGCGCCCGTCGCGATAGTCGCCATCGCCCCGGAAGGTGGTGATCTCAAAACCATGGCCGTTGGAGACGACCGTGACCGTGCCGTGCTGAAGCCCTGTGGGCACGGTCTTCAACCCGCCCGCTTTGGCGCGTTTCATCACCTCGCCGGGCATCAGCGCCGTGGCCAGATCCATGTCCCCGGCGGCGCGGCCCAACAGGTGATCGCGCACCCAGCCGCCCACCACCACCAACTGCGCCCCGGGCGCCAGGGCCTCTGAGACGCGGGCCAAAGCTTGGCGGATGGGTCCTGGGCCGTGTTTCACGGAGCGCCATCGGCCAGGCGTTTCAGGGCTTCGCCATCCACGCGGCAGGTGATCCAGTTCTTCAGCTGCCGCGCGCCCATGGCTTCATAGAATTTGATGCTCGGCTCGTTCCAGTCCAGCACCTGCCATACGTAGCGGGTGCAGCCCGAGTCCACCGCGATGCGCGCCAGGCGCTTGAGCAGGGCCTTGCCGATGCCGAACCCCCGGAAGGCGGGCCGGACGAAAAGATCTTCCAGGTAGAGCCCTGGCTTCCCCTGCCAGGTGCTGAAATTGAAAAAGTAGAGGGCGAATCCCGCGGGCTGGCCGTCCCAGTCGGCCAGCACCACGTGGATCAGCGGGTGCTCGGAGAAGGCGTGGCGCAGGATGTCCTCTTCCGTGGCCACCGCGGCCTTGGGGTCCTTTTCGTACTCCGCCAGATCCCGGATGAACTGGAGGATCAGGGGAGCGTCTTCTGGGGTGGCGGGCCGGAGCTTCAGCATGGTTCTATGCTACATGGACCGCCCAACGGCTTTGCACTTGTACGAAACCATGCTGCTCACACGGCTGGTGGAAGAGCGCCTCGTGAAGCTTTTCCGCCAGGGGCACACCATGGGCAGCGTCTATCGCAGCCTGGGCCAGGAAGCCACAGCCTGCGCCACGGCCCTGGCCTTGGGCCCTGAAGACGTCATTGGCCCCATGATCCGGAACCTGGGCTCCATGTTGGCGCGCGGCGTCACGCCCAAAGAAATCTTCCTCCAGTATCTGGGAAGATCCAACGGACCCAGTGGTGGCAGGGAACACAACAATCATTTCGGCGGCGTGGCCCGAGGCATCATCGCCCCCACTTCCATGCTGGGCGCCCTCATTCCCGTCATGGCGGGGGTGGCGCTCAGCTTCAAGCAGAAACAAGAATCCCGGGTCGCCATGACCTGGATCGGGGACGGCGGGTCCTCCACCGGCGCATTTTC
>JAJYMZ010000317.1 GCA_021786615.1 Acidobacteriota bacterium | reverse complement strand
TTTGATCCCCCTTCTGGATCCGTGCGGGCCAAGAGTTCCCAAGGCTCTCCTGGGCGGCATCGCCAGAGTTTTTCTTGATACCGGGTATTCAGATCCCCGATCGTTCGGGCCTCATGGGCTGCATCTGTGGCCAAAGGTTCGGGCCTTGTTAAAGCCCATAAGTGACCCTGGCTGAAGGTGGCCCACCAGGTGCCCCGAGGGAGAGGGAACTTCGTCCATTTTTTCGATGCCCTGTCGAATGTCCGGATTTCCTGACGCCCTAGGCCGATATCAATCTCAATGGGAACAGGGCCTTCCCAGCATTGCACCGGCGTACTTGTTTGGGACATCAATCCCGAGCTTGCCGATAGGAGACAAGCCAGTCGAAAAATGACTTTAGTGACCAAGGCATGCAGCGGCACAATTCACCCAGTTGTTAACCAATTCACACGTTTTTTCACTTGCAGAATATTCGTACTGCATGCAATTGCCAGCTTGGTCTACGGGTCCATAGATCCGGATCGAAAAATTTTTATCCCCCGGTGGGTACGTGTAAGAACATTTCAGCTTTAATGGAGGGCAACCAGTATCTCCACCACCGCCACCACCAGCCAGGGTCGTGCAGGTCCACGACGCGCTGGATTCATCGTATTCCCAGACACAGAAACCCGAAGTGTCCTTGTATTGGATTTTACTTTGAGCCGCCAGAGGCAGGGACAAAAAAACCAGGATCGCCATTAGATGTCTGGAAATGTGGATCATTTTGTTCGCTCCATGCAGTGTCTGCTATGAATAGGCCCCCCTAAAAAATTTCAAGTTAATTTATTGTCAGGATTGACCTCCCGCAGCATCGCAAGGCCCTCGCTGGTCCGGCTCAAGTACCAGGTCATGGCCTGGCCATCTACGAGATGAATCTTCGCGCTGGGAAAGCGCTGTCGCAGCTCCGCCGCATGGCGTTGGTTGAAGCGGTAGGGCTCGGTGGGCAGCAGGATCACGTCCGGGTCCAGCGCGTCCAGTTCCTCCTCTGAAAGTCGCGGCCATCGCGCGGGTCCGATGGGGCTGAACCCCGCGCGGCGCGCCAGATCGCTGGGATAGGTATCCGGCCCCGCGCTCATCCATGGATCTTTCCAGATGAGCGTGAGGGTCCGTGGACCGGCTTTGGGTTTGGGTTTCAGCATCGTTTTCAATTCCGCCACACGGGCCTTCGCCTGATCCATGGCGCCGAGCTGCTTGCCCAAGAGAAGCCAGGCGGCCATGCAATCTTTCAACGTGCGGATTTCCAGCGCGATCCACGGAATGCCCAGGTCCGTGAGATCGTCCGCGATGGATTTCGGGTTTTCATCTTTTTCGAGAATCACCAGATCCGGCCTCAGGTCGGCGATGCGCTGGAGATCCGGGTCCTTGGTGCCGCCCACTGAGGGCACCGTGGCGCGGATCCATTTGGGCGCGATGCAGTAGCGAGTGCGACCCACCAGCCGTGTTGCCAATTCCCACTGGGCCAGCAACTCCGTGACGCTGGGCACCAGGGAGATGATGCGCTTCGGCGAAGAGTCAAGAGTCGAGAGGCGAGAGTCGAGAGTGGGCGCCCGTTTCTTTTCCTTGTCCCCCACAACTCGCACCTCGAGCCTCACGCCTGAGTGCGGATCCAGCGCCTTCCCCCGGCCCACATCGCAGAGCGCCAGCGCTGGGCAATGTCCGCAATCGGGCTTGCGGGCGTCGCAACAGCGGCGGCCGTGGAAAATGAGCTGGTGGTGCAGCTCGATCCAGTCCTCGCGCGGAAAGAGCCGGCAGAGATCCGCTTCGACTTTTTCTGGCGTCTTCGCCTCGGAGAGTCCCAGACGCCGCGCCACGCGGAAAATGTGCGTGTCCACCGCCAAGGCGGGGATGCCAAAAGCATTCGCGAGCACCACGTTCGCGGTCTTTTGGCCCACGCCCGGCAACGCCGCCAACTGCTCCGCATCGTTGGGCACCTTGCCCGAATGCCGCGCCAGCAGCGCGTTGGCGAGGCCCAGCAAGTTCTTGGCCTTGTTGTGATAGAAGCCCGTGCTGCGGATGAGGGCTTCCAATTCCACGGGCTTGGCCTTCGCCAGGGACGCCGGATCCGGGTATTTCTCGAACAGCGCCGGAGTGGTGACATTCACCCGGGCATCGGTGCACTGGGCGCTCAGGATCGTCGCCACCACCAATTGGAAGGGGTCGCGATGGTCCAGCGCGCATTTGGCGTCGGGATAGGCTTGGGTCAATCGTTGCTGCAGGTCCTTCAGTTTCGCTTTCGTCCATCGCATGGGACCAGCTTAGCGGCGGGACTCGTAGAAGTCCCCAGTCCCAGGTGAAAAGTCGAGAGTCAAGAGTCGAGAGTCAAAAGTCTGGAGTGGAACCTCCAGGCGCTCAACCTTCAACTCTCAACTCTCAACTCTCAACTCTTGACTCATAGCTCAAGTCTCAAGTCCGGCCGCATTCCCCTAGAATGGAACCTGAGGTACCGATGACTCATGTGCTCTCTGGAAAACTTGATTGTCAGGAAACCGCGCGCCACTACCGCCAGCTCATCCGCCAGAACATCAAGAAATTGGGGTTTTCGCCGGGACTTGGCGTGATCCTGGGTTGCGACGATGCGGGCTGCGCCGTTTATCATCGGTGGCTGATGAAGGACTGCAAGGACCTGGGCATTGACGCCAAGGACATCCGCGTGGAGAGCGGCATGGAGCTGGTGAAGACCGTGGCGCGGCTCAACCAGGACGACAAGACCCAGGGCATCTTCATCTTCTATCCCCTGCGCTACAGCGACATCAAGGACGACGAGGTCATGGACCTGGTGGATCCCGAAAAGGACATCGAGGGCCTGCACGCCACCAACATCGGCTACCTGAACAAGTACCGCAAACGCATGGACGGCAGCGATCGCCGCTGCATGACGCCCTGCACCGCCCGGGCCATGGTGAAGACGCTCAAGCGCGGGTTCGGCGACGACTACCTGCGGGGCAAAACCGTCCTCGTCATCAACGATTCCCTGCGCATCGGCCGGCCCCTCACGGCCATGGTGGCGAACCTGAAAGCCACGCCCATCCTCTGCCACCAGAACACCAATCCTGAGCACCTGGAACACTTCATCAAGGTGGCGGATGTCATTGTCAGCGCCGTGCCCGTGCCGGAGTTCCAGATCCGCACCGGATGGATCAAGGACGGCGCCCTTTGTTTCGATCTGAGCGGCCAGGGCAATTTCGATTACGAAGCCCTGGACGCCCGCGGCATCCACTACACCGACACCACCAAGAACAGCATCGGCAAGGTCACCCGCGCCATGGCGCTGCTGAACCTGACCTATGCGGCGGGCGTGGAATGAGCGACCGACCTTCGGATGAGATGATAGCTAGGAAGCTTCTGAGGTTCCCATGTGGCGCATGAAGCGGATCAAGGATCTGGAAGGCCTCCGGCGGCAAGCCACCTCGCCGCCCCTGGTCATCATGGAAGCCGTGGAATCCACCGCCGAGCGGAGCGAGCCATGGTGGATCCTGCAGATCACGGTGCGGGAGGATGAGGACCCGCTTTGGCTGGCGGTGTTCCCGGATGAAAAAAACGCCCTCTACTTCAACGGGGAAGAAACCATGAAGGGCCGGTGGGATGAGTCCCGGAACGTGTTCTTCGAAGAGGATGGCCTCATCTGGGGCCTGGAGGGCCGCCCGGTCACCTTGAGCGCCATGGAAGACGAAGCCGCCGAGGAGGACGCCGGCATCGAAGAAGAGCGGGCCCGGCGCGCGCGTATCGCGGGGGGAGACGAGGCCGGGAAACCGAACCCGTTTCTTTGAATTCAGGCCTTTCCCGCCCCATCCCCCAGCGCCGCGCCACGGCTCACTCTCCAGATGGCGAGGAGCTGATCCAGCAGGGGGCCGAAGTCCTCGAGGCGCAGGGCGTTGGGGCCATCGCTGAAGGCTTTTTCGGGGCAGTCGTGCACCTCGAAGAAGAAGCCGTCCACCGCCGTGGCCGCGGCCCGGGCCAGGGTCGGGATCATCTCCCGGGCGCCGCCGGTCTTGTCCCCCAGGGCGCCGGGCTTCTGGACGCTGTGGGTCGCGTCGAAGATCACCGGGCAGCCGGTCTTGCGCAGGTAGGGAAAGCTCTGGAAATCCACCACCAGGTTGCCATAGCCGAAGCTGCTGCCACGCTCCGTGACCCAGAGATCGCCGTGGCCCTCTACGCTGCGCAGCTTGTCCACAGCGTTCTGGAGATCCCAGGGCGCCAGGAACTGGCCCTTCTTCAGATTCACGGTGCGGCGGGTCTTCGCGGCGGCCAGGAGCAGATCTGTCTGGCGGCACAGGAAGGCCGGGATCTGCAGCACGTCCACCGCATCCGCCACCGGCGCGCATTGGCCGCTTTCGTGCACGTCCGTGAGCACCGGCACGCCGAGTTTCTGGCGCACTTCCGCCAGGATGTCCAGGCCCTCTTTCATCGCCACGCCTCGGTAGCTGTCCTTGGACGTGCGGTTGGCCTTGTCGAAACTGCTCTTGTAGATGAAGGGTATGCCGCGTTCCTCGGCGATGTCCCGCAGCTGCGCCGACATGAAGTGGGTGTGCTCCCGGGACTCGATGACGCAGGGCCCGGCGATGAGGAAGAAACTGTTTTCGGTGCTGGGCTTGGTGAAGTCCATGGCGGCTCCGGTGTGCTTTCAACCAGGGTAGCGCGACGGCCAAGCTTGCCGATCATGGGTAAATCTTCAAGCCCGGATCTTGCAGTCGGGCAGGATGAAATTGGCTACAGGCTACAGGCCACGGGTCCGCAACTGCACCAGCGCGATCCAATGCGAAGGTATGCTTTTCCCGAAGCCCGAAGCCCGAAGCCCGAAGCCTGTGGGAGTCATGCAACCTATAAAAGCCCCTTCGCCACGTTCACCACATTCTCGGCGGTGATGCCGAATTGCTCGAAGAGCGTCTCCGCGGGAGCCGAGGCGCCGAAGTGATCGAGACCGATGGAGGCGCCGCCGTCGCCGGTGAAGCGCTGCCAGCCGAAGGTGACGCCCGCCTCGATGGAGACGCGCGCCTTGATGGCTTCGGGGATGACGGAATCGCGGTAGGCGGCGTCCTGGGCGTTGAAGATCTCCCAGCAGGGCAGGCTCACGACCCGGGTGGGAATGCCGCTGGACTCGAGGCTGGCGCGAGCCTCAAGAGCCACGGCAACTTCCGAGCCCGTGGCGAGCAGGATTATTTTCGGAGTCGCGCTGGCCTCTTCGAGGATATAGCCGCCTCTTGCCGCATCAGCGGTTTTGGCGGCATCCAATACCGGAAGATTCTGGCGCGTTAGGGCGAAAGCGCTGGGCCCATCCTGGCGCCGCATCGCGCATTTCCAGGCCACGGCGGTCTCGTTGGCGTCGGCGGGGCGCCACATGTGCAGGCCCGGAATCATGCGCAGGCTCATGGTCTGCTCGATGGGCTGGTGGGTGGGGCCGTCCTCGCCCACGCCGATGCTGTCGTGGGTCCAGACAAAGCAGACGGGCTGCTTCATGAGCGCCGCCAGGCGCACGGAAGGCCGCATGTAGTCGCTGAAGATCAGGAAGGTCGCGCCAAACGTCCGCACCCCTCCGTGCAGGCTCATGCCGTTCAAGGCCGCGCCCATGGCGTGTTCGCGCACCCCGAAATGGAGGTTCCTCCCGGATTCCTTCCGGGAATAATCATCTGCGTCTTTGATGACGGTCTTGTTGGAAGAGCCCAGATCCGCGGAGCCGCCCAGGAAGTTCGGAATCCCTTGGGCAAGGGCATTGATGACTTTGCCGGACGCATCCCGGGTGGCCATCTTCCCCCCTGCGGCAAACTCCGGCATTGAGTCTTCCCAACCAGCGTTCAGTTCCCCCTTCATCCAGCTTTCATACTGGCTGGCCAGTGCAGGATGAGCTTCACGATAGGCCTCGAAGCGAGCTTGCCATTCGGATTCGAACAGCTCGCCCCGCTCCAGGCATACGTTCCAGGAGGCGCGGGCCGCGTCGGAGACGGCGAAGGTGGCATCAGGCTCGAAGCCCATGACCGCCTTGGTGGCGGCGATCTCATCCTTGCCCAGGGGCGCGCCGTGGGCGTCCTGATGGTTCTGCTTGTTGGGGGCGGGGAACCCGATGATGGTGCGCGTGATGATGAGCGAGGGCTTTCCGCAGGGCTCGTGGGTGGCCTCGTGCAGGGCCGATTCCAGGCCGTTGAGATCCTCGCCGGTGAGCACCTTCAAGACGCGCCATCCGCAGGCTTCGAAACGCTTGCCGACGTCATCGCTGAAGGCCAGATCCGTATCGCCCTCGATGGTGATGTGGTTGTCGTCGTAGAGGCAGATGAGCTTTTCCAGGCCCAGGTGGCCGGCGAGGCTGGCGGCCTCCTGGCCCACGCCTTCCATCACATCGCCGTCGCTGACGATGGCAAAGGTGCGATGGTTCACGATCTCGTGGCCGGAGCGGTTGAACTGCTCCGCCAGGAATTTTTCCGCCATGGCCATGCCCAGCGCGTTGCCGAGGCCTTGGCCCAGGGGGCCCGTGGTGGTCTCGACGCCGACGGTGTGGCCGAACTCCGGGTGCCCTGGGGTCTTCGAGCCCCACTGCCGGAAGGCTTTCAATTCGTCCAGCGGCAGATCGTAGCCCGTGAGGTGCAGCAGGCCGTAGAGCAGCATGGACGCGTGGCCGCAGGACAATACGAAACGGTCGCGATCCAGCCAGGCCGGATGCTTCGGGTTGTGCCGCAGGAATTTCGTCCACAGCACGTAGCCCATGGGCGCCAACGCCATGGGTGTGCCCGGATGCCCCGAATTGGCAGCCTGCACCGCGTCCATGGCGAGGCCCCGGAGGGTGTTGATGGCGAGTCGGTCGGCGGTGGCGGGCATGGGGGCGTCCTCAGATTAGGAAAAGAATGGGATCCACAGATTAAAGGAAAAATAACGGTCCACAGATTTCACAGATTCCACAGATTCAAAAAAACATGGGTCACATTCGAATCGTGTTGGGGTAGCGGGCGCTGGGTTTGGCTTGACTAATGTTTTTCTAATCTGCGAAATCTGTGAAATCTGTGGATAAAAAACTTCATTTCCCGTGTTCCACGCTGGCCTTCACGAAGGCGGTGAAAAGCGGATGCGGGGCCAGGGGCTTGCTCTTGAATTCGGGGTGGAACTGGCAGGCCAGGAAATAGGGATGATCGGGGATTTCCACGATCTCGACAAACGTTCCGTCTGGGCTCAGGCCCGTGAAAGCCATGCCTTTCTCTTCGAGGGGCTGGCGGAATTCAGCCTGGTTGAATTCGTAGCGGTGGCGATGGCGCTCGCTGATTTCCGAAGCGCCATAAGCGCCTTCCGCGAAGCTTCCGGGCGAAAGGTTGCAGGCGTAGGCGCCCAGCCGCATGGTGCCGCCTAGCTCTTCCACATCAATCAGTTCGCGGAGCTTGAAGATGATCTTGTGCTTTGGCTTATCGTCGAACTCGGTGCTGTCGGCGCCCTCCAGGCCCACCACATCGCGGGCGAACTCGATACTCGCCATCTGCATCCCCAGGCAGATTCCGAAGAAGGGGACTTTCCGCTCCCGGGCATAGCGGATGGCCTCGATCATGCCGCGGGTGCCACGGATGCCGAACCCACCGGGCACCAGCACGCCGTCGCAATCCTTGAGGATGGCGTCGGGATCGCCGTTTTCCAGCTCCTCAGCCTCCACCCACTGCAGGTCCACCTGGGTTTCCAGTCCGTAGCCCGCGTGGTGCAGCGCCTCGGTGAGGCTTTTGTAGCTTTCCTTGAACTCCACATACTTGCCCACCACCGCGATGCGCACGCTGCCCTTGGGGTTGCGGATGCGGTGCAGCAAATCGTTCCACGCGGCCAGGTCCGGCGCCTGTTCCGGCAGGCCCAGCAGGTACGCGACCTTGGCATCCAGGCCCTCCTCGTGAAGGTTCAGGGGCACTTCGTAGATGCTCGTGGCGTCCTTGGCGCTGAACACCGCGTCGGGCGTGACGGAACAGAAGAGCGCGATCTTGTCCTTCAGCTCTTGGGGAATATTCTGTTCGGCACGGCACAGCAGCACGTCCGGCTGGATGCCCAGTGCCCGCAGCTCCTTCACGCTGTGCTGGGTGGGCTTCGATTTCAGTTCGCCCGCGGCCTTGATGAAGGGCACGTAGGTCAGGTGCATGTTGATGGCGTTGGCCTTCATGTTGGCGTCGAGGCCCGCCTCCAGCTTCCATTGGCGGATGGCCTCCAGGAAGGGCTGGCTCTCGATGTCGCCCACGGTGCCGCCGATCTCCACCAGCACCACATCCACGTCCCGGGCGACCTTCTTCATGGTGCCCTTGATCTCGTCGGTGATGTGGGGGATCACCTGCACGGTCTTGCCCAGGTAGTCACCGCGCCGCTCTTTTTGGATGACGGTGTTGTAGATCCGGCCCGTGGTGATGGTGTGGTTCCGGGTGGTGGGCACGGACGTGAAGCGCTCGTAGTGGCCCAGATCCAGATCGGTTTCCGCGCCGTCATCGGTGACGAAAACCTCCCCGTGCTGGAAGGGCGACATGGTGCCTGGATCCACGTTTAGATAAGGATCCATCTTCATGAGCGTGACCTTCAGGCCCCGGGCCTCCAGCAGCGCCCCCAGGGACGCCGCCGCGATGCCCTTGCCCAGGGACGACAGCACGCCGCCGGTGACAAAAATGAACTTCGCCGGAACCGGGCCCAAGTCTCGGGTGATGGATGCGTTCACATTTCCTCCGGAGCTTCGATGCCGATCAGGAACAGGCCCTGGCGCAGCGCGCGCGCTGTGGCCACGCAAAGCGCTAACCGCGAATCGCGGACCTCGGGAGAGTTGTCGGCGGCGAGGATGGGGCAGTTGGTGTAGAAGCCCGAGAAAGACCTGGCGATGGCCAGCAGCTGGCGCGCGATGGAGGTGGCCATGAGCTGTTCCCGGGCCACGCGGATGGCTGACGGAAGCCCCGCCAATTCGAAGAGGAGGCTTTGGGCCTCGGGCGCTTCCAACCCCTTGAGATCGGCTGGCACACCGCACTCTGGAAACGGCACCAGCGCCGTTTCGCGGCTGTCGTGGGGGCCCGGCGCGGCCATGGCGGACCACTCATCCCCCGCCTTCCGCAGCACCGAGCAGATGCGGGCATGGGCATACTGCACATAGGGGCCCGTGTCCCCGTCCAGCGCGATGACGCGGTTCCATTCGAAGGTGATGGGCTTGATGCGGTCGTTCATGGCGTTGAAGAAGATCACGGCGCCCATGCCCAGCCTCTCGGCCACGGCGGCCTTGTCCGGGAGGTCCGGATTCTTCTCCTGGATGATGGCGGCCACGCGCTCCGCGGCCTCGTCCAGCACGTCTTCCAGGAAAATGACATTGCCCTTCCGCGTGCTCATCTTCCCTTCCGGCAGCCGCACCAGGCCGAAGGGCGTATGGGTGAGGCGGCCCTTGAACCAGGGGTCCAGCTTCTCCATGCAGGCGAAGATCTGCTTCATGTGCAGGATCTGCTCGCCGCCGATGACGTAGATGCAGCGGTCGAAGGCGTAGGCTTCTTTGCGGTAGGTGACCTGCGCGAGGTCGCGGGACGCATAGATGCTCGCGCCATCGCCTTTCTGGACGACCATGGGCGTCTCGATGCCCACGTCCGAGAGGTCCACGATTTTCGCGCCGCCCTCGCCTTCTTTCAGCAGGCCATGGTCCGTGAGCCGCTGAAGCACGGCTTGAAGCATGGGCTCATAGAAGGCTTCACCCTGTTCCAGCGTGTCGAAGCCCACGCCCAGGCGATCGTAGATGCGCTGGAATTCCGACAGGGAAATCTCCCGGAACCACGTCCACAGCCGCCTTGCTTCGGCGCTCCCCTGTTCCAGTTCCCGGAACCATTTCCGCGCCTCGTCGCGCATTTCTGGATTTTCTTTTTCCGCATCATGGAACCGCACGTAGAGCTGGAAGAGCCGGAACAAAGGCGTGCGGCGCTTCTCGGGAATCTCCTCCGCCCATTCAAAATCCTTGGTGAGGTCTGAATTCTCTTTTTCAGCCCACGTTTTATAGGCCGCCAGCAACGTCCCGAACTGCGTGCCCCAGTCCCCCAGGTGGTTGAGCCTCACCACGTCGTAGCCCAGGAAGCGGTGCACCTGCACCAGGCCGTGGCCGATCATGGTGGAGCGCAGATGCCCGATGGTGAAGAGCTTGGCGATGTTCGGGGAGCTGTACTCCACGATGATTTTCTGGCCGTTCGGCTCGCCGGCGCCATAGGGCTTGCCGCTGAGCAGGCCGCCCAGCACTTCCCTGGCGCGGGCTTCGGGCCGCAGCTTCAGGTTCAGATAGGGCCCCGCCGCGATGAGCTGGGCGCCCTCGATTCCCAGATGGATCTGGCTCGCAAGCTCCGCGGCCATCTGCGCTGGGTTCTTTCCGGATGCTTTCGCGGCGTGGAAGCACGGGAAGGCCAGATCCCCCTGCTCCCCGCTCTTGGGGCGCTCCAGGGCGAGGTCCTGACCTGGCAAATGCGCCGCCAGGGCCCGCTCAAAGACTTTCCGGATTCGATCCATTGCCGCCCACCCTCAATTCATGAGTCTGGAGCCTATGGGCCTCTTCCAGTTTCTCGAAACGGAGGCAGCTTGGGAAGGAGATTTTCGGCCATGAGCCATGAGCCAAGAGCTTTGAGCTTTTTCGGGCGCGCCTTTGGCGCGATTCGCTATTAGCTCATGGCTGATAGCCCATAGCCCATAGCCCAACGCATTTTTCCCTTGAACCTAAATCCTTCTGCGATACCATGGTCATTCGCGCTCCTGGAGTTTCGCCTCCCCGGAGCAGGAGACTAAAAGCATGTCAGACCACAAATCCGCCGCCAAGAAAGCCCGCCGTGATGTCGAAGCCCGCCTTCGCAACCGCGGCAACCGCTCGCTCATGAAGACCGAGGTCAAGAAGTTCCTCGGCGTCGTGGCCACCGGCAAGAAGGCTGATGCCGCCGCCGCGCTGCCCGTGCTGCTGGGCATCGTGGATCGCGCCGCCAAGAAGGGCGTCATCCACAAGAACGCCGCCGACCGCACGAAATCAAGGCTCACCTTGAAGGTCAACGCGCTGGCGTAACGACCGCCGAACCACGCAAAGCCCGCCGGATGGCGGGCTTTTTCGTTGGGGGATGTGGAAGCGGCGCCTCTGGTGCCCCATTGAACCTGTATCCTTCCGCCCTTCAGTTTCGTGATGGGGGTAGGTGGAGAACATGCCGGGGGATCAGGGAGGCTGTAAGGATGATTTGACATGAACCAAATATCGTAAGCATCTGCTGGTCTTAATAATATGACTGGCCTTCAATGGCCTGTATTCCTGAAGCTTGGCGACGGCAACTCCACGCCCCGGTACTGGGACCATCCACCTTCTCGAAAGGAGCAAGATATGCAAACACGGCTTGATTATGCGAAAGCATCCCCGGGCGCCCTCAAGGCGATGCTTGGGTTGGAAGTCCATGTGGCCAGTTCCGGCCTCGATCCGGTGCTGGTTGAACTGGTCAAACTGCGAGTTTCGCAGATCAACGGATGCGCCTATTGCATCGACATGCACACCAAGGAACTTCGGGCGAAGGGCGAAACCGAACAACGCCTCTATCTATTGAATGCCTGGCGCGAGGCACCCTTTTACTCTGAGCGCGAGATGGCGGCGCTGGCCTGGGCGGAAGCCGCCACGCGCTTGTCCAACGGGGAGGTGTCCGAGGAAACCTACGAGCGGGCGCGCAAGCACTTCTCCGAAACCCAGCTTGTGGACCTGACGCTCGCCATCGTCGCCATCAACGGCTGGAACCGTCTGAGCATCGGCTTCCGCGTCCCTGCCGGAAGCTATGTGGCGCAGCCGGGCCAGCACTAGGTTGGCTCTCCGCGATTATTACCGCAGGACATGCCCCCAGCCTCCTCCCGATCCAAGCCGTGGAAGCTGAAGGTGTTCAAACTGGAGAAAGCAATTGGACGAGGTGGGGGTGGCGGGACGATGCTCGAACGGGACGGCGGGGGCTCCATCGGAGAGTCCCGCAAGACGCGACCGCCCCATGGAGCCCGCCATTCTCGGCGAAGCCTTCGAGTCGCATCGCGGCCTGCTCTGGAGCCTCTGCTACCGCATGACCGGGTGCCCTGCGGATGCCGAGGACGTCGTGCAGGAAACCTTCATCCGCGCGCTGCAGCAACCCCCCAAGGATACCGAGGCCCCCTTGCGCCCCTGGCTTGTGACCGTAGCGTTGAATCTCGCCAGAGATCTGCTGCGCCGTCGCCGGTCCCACGCCTACCCAGGCATCTGGTTGCCCGGGCCTGCCGAACTAGAGTCCGAGGCGATGGCCATGGCCATGGCGATTGATCCTCCACAGGAGGGATTCGACTTGCTGGAGACCGGATCCTACGCCTTCCTCGTCGCGCTGGAAAAGCTCACGCCCCAGCCTCGGGCCGTCTCCCGGTCATTGGAGGCGCCGCCCTCGCGCGATTCTTCCTTCGTCTGGCCCTCCAAAGGCCCAGCCCGCGCCAGACTCTGCGCAATTTGAACGGCCTCCCCACGCTGGTGGCCGAAAGGGACGTACCCGAAAGGGGCAGCCTGGCCCCCCGTTGGGCGCTCAACCTGGAGGTAGACGCGGAAGGCCGCGTGCTCTGGGCCCGCACTGTCCTGGCACCGCGCAAATTGACTGCGCTTTAGATCCAATCCACAGGAAGGGCGATGGGACCCTTCCCAACCTTCGCCCAATCGAAGCGCGGCAGCAGATCGGCCGCGGCACAGGGCTCCGGGCGGCCGAGACAACCAAGGGAAAAGCCGAGCCACCCGAGCAGGTCAGGCACTGGCACACCCCGTCCATGTAGTTCCGTCAGCCCCAATGCGCCGCCGCGTTTGCCTAGGCGGCTTCCATCGGGCGCCGTCACCAGGCCCAGGTGGGCGTAGGCCGGGCGTGGGAGCGAAAGAGCCTCCTGCAACCGGATCTGCGTAGCCGTGATGGAGCGAAGATCCATGCCCCGCACGATCTCCGTGACTTTTTGAAATCCGTCGTCCACCACCACCGCCAGGTGATAGGCGAACAGGCCATCGCGGCGGAAGAGCAGGGGATCGCCGGTGCGCGTGGCAGGATCATCGCGCTGGAGTCCCATCAGTTCATCCGTCCATGCCACGGGTCCATCCGGTAGACGAAAGCGCAGCGCGGTTTCAAACCCTTCCCAGGGGCGAGGGCGGCAAAGATTCGGATAAGGCCGCAAGCCATCCTCCTCATGGGGGGCCGAGGCCAGCATCTGCAAGTCCTTGCGGGTGCAGTGGCAGGGGTACAGGCGATCCGCTTCGTGCAAGGCGCCGAGCGCGGTCCGATACGCCTGACTGCGATCCGATTGCCAGATCACCGGCAGGTCGCTTTCCATGCCCAGCGCCGCGAGATCCCGAAGTTGCTGTTCGCCGAACTCGTGGCGGCAGCGCGGCCCATCCACGTCTTCCATGCGGATGATCCAGCGCCCGCCTTTCGATCTCGCAGAAAGCCAGGAAGCCAGCGCTGTGCGCAGGTTCCCCAGGTGCAGGATCCCCGTGGGTGAAGGCGCGAAGCGGCCGATGGACAATTCGGCTCCGCGCCCAAATCCCTTACCAGCCCAGAAGATAGGCGAAGATCAGCGGCGCGACGATGGTGGCGTCGCTTTCGATGATGAAGCTCGGCGTGTCCACGCTCAGCTTGCCCCAGGTGATCTTCTCGTTGGGCACGGCGCCGCTGTAGGAACCGTAGCTGGTGGTGCTGTCGCTGATCTGGCAGAAGTAGCCCCACAGCGGGGCTTCCCGTTCCAGATCCTGGTGGAGCATGGGCACCACGCAGATGGGAAAATCTCCGGAAATGCCGCCGCAGATCTGGAACATGCCGAGGGGCTTCGCCTTGGCGGTCTCGGTGTAGAAGTCCGCCAGCCAGGTCATGTATTCGATGCCCGTGCGGACCGTGTGGACGTTCTTGACATCCTTGCGGATCACGGCGGCGGCGAACATGTTGCCCAGGGTGGAATCCTCCCAGCCCGGGACCACGAGGGGCAGGTTCTTCTCGCAGGCGGCCAGCATCCAGCTGTTTTTTGGGTCGATCTGGTAGTGCTCCTTCAGCGCGCCGCTGCTGATCAGCCGGTAGAAGAACTCGTGGGGGAAGTAGCGCTCCCCTCGCGCGTCCGCGCCGGTCCACTCCGCGAGCATCGCCTTCTCGATGCGGCGCATGGCCTCCATCTCGGGGATGCAGGTGTCCGTGACGCGGTTCATGTGGCGGTCCAGCAGCGCCTTCTCGTCGGCGCGGGTGAGATCGCGGTAGTGGGGCACGCGCTCGTAGAAGTCGTGGGCCACCAGGTTGAAGATGTCCTCTTCCAGATTGGCCCCGGTGCAGGTGATGAGGTGCACCTTGTCCCGCCGGATCATTTCCGCCAGGGAAAGCCCCAGTTCCGCGGTGCTCATGGCCCCCCCGAGGGTGACCATCATGCGGCCGCCGGACTGGAGAAAGGCCTCATAGCCCTGGGCCGCATCCACCAGGGCCGCCGCGTTGAAGTGGCGGTAATGGTGCTTCACAAAGCTTCCGACGGGACCGAGCTGGGACATTCAAGCCTCCATAACCCCTCATTGTGGCAGCTGAACCGGGAGTTGCCAGGAACGATCAGAAAAGGAAACGCCCCGAGGAGGGTTCCCGTCTCCAAGAGCGCGAAGCGCGATTGGGAGCACGCACTGCGTGCGATAGACGGGAGGGCGTGGAGGGACCCATCTCCACGAGCCAAGGGCGCGTGGGACCAAGCTCCAGTGGAGCTTGGGATCGATGGGAGCTACCGAGACGCCTTTTGAAAAAAGGAAACGCCCCGAGGCAGGGGCGCTTCGTGAGGGAACGTTGGAAGGGTACGTTGGAGGGGATTCAGAAGCGGGAGTTCCCACGCGGGGAGCTGGTTTCAGTAGGTGGGATGAGAAGTGGAGAT
>JAJYMZ010000039.1 GCA_021786615.1 Acidobacteriota bacterium | reverse complement strand
CGTCCAAGCCTTGGTGAGAAGGGGACTTCGGGCCCAGCTGAAGACAGCTTCCCTGCTGACGGGCAGCCTTTTCGTGGATCTTGGATTCCATCCTGAAGCCCCGGCTCGAACCATGGGGCGATACGGGAAATACGAGGAAATTCCCGCCATCCCCTCCACCATGGGCGCCATGACCGCCATGGTGGCCAACCTCACCAAGTTTTCCGAACGCCTTCAGAAGCTTCCGCTGGAAGAAGTCATCGGCGAATTGCGGGCCAGCATCCCGGTGTTGAGGGAGACCTTGAAAGAAGCCAAGGGGTTGATGGCCCGTCTGGACCAGAAGACCGTGCCCCAGGCTGAGGCAACCTTGGCTCAAGGCCAGGCCACCTTGGCCACGCTCGAGAAAACCCTGCGCTCTGATTCCCCCACCCAGCACGACCTTCGCAGCGCCCTGGAGGAATTCAACAAGGCGGCGCGTGCGCTGCGCGACTTGGCCGAAACTCTTGAACGGCACCCGGAATCACTGATCTTCGGAAAGGGAAAACCCCGATGACCCGACCCGTGCTACCCCTCCTCTTCACGGCGCTGGCAGCGGGAATTGGGTGTTCAAGACCCAACCTGGAAGTGCTCCACACCCTCAGCCCCATTTCAGCCGGAGTTGCGAAACCAGATCCTCCCGTCGCATCCATAGCCCTGGAGGTCATGCCCGTGCGATTGCCGGATACCCTGCAAAGGCCGCAGCTGGTGACCGAGATTCGCCCAGGCGTCCTGAGCCTCCTGGAAACCCATCGTTGGGGCAATGGCCTGGACAAGGATATCCAACGCGTTCTGGTGGAAAACCTTTCCCTGTTGATGGCCAGAGACCAAGTGGTGGCCTATCCCTACGGTGATCGGATCAAAGCCACCCATCGCCTCGAACTCAATGTGGACCGATTGGATGGAAGGCCTGGCGGAACCTTGACTCTGCAAGCCACCTGGATGGTGACTCGTCCCCAAGGAGGCCAAGCCCTGCTCCTGCGGAGAACCACCCTGCAAAGACCCGTCCAGGGCCAGGATGTGGAAGCTCTTGTGGCCGCCCACAACCTGATCTTAGGGGACCTGAGCCGCGAAATCGCGGCGGAACTCGGGACCCTGGCCGGGGGAAGGAGGTAGGCCCTGCCCTTGATTTTTTTCAGAAAACCCGAGCCCAGCGTTTCTACCTTCAAGAGCACAAGGCGCGGTCCGGACTACCAGGCGCACCGTGACCCGCCAAACAGGTATCCTGAGTAATTCCTTTAAGGAGCAACCATGGGGACAGGCAGCAAGATCGCGTTGGGGTGCGGTGGAGTGGTGTTGTTCATTCTGGCCGTGGTAGGCCTGGTGGCGATGGGATCTTACAACAGACTGAACTCGCTCAGCCAGGGGGTTGACGCCCAGTGGGGACAGGTGGAAAACGTCTACCAGCGGCGGGCGGACCTCGTTCCGAATCTCGTGGAAACCGTTAAGGGCGCCGCTGCCTTCGAGAAGGACACGTTCACGGCTGTCACCGAAGCCCGGGCCAAGGTGGGCCAGGTTTCCATGGGCGGCAAGGCTCCGAGTTCCCCCGAAGCCATGGCCAATTTCCAAAAGGCCCAGGAAGGTCTAGGATCAGCGCTCTCCCGGTTGCTGGTGGTGGTGGAGAAATACCCCGACCTCAAGGCCACCCAGAATTTCCGGGACCTGCAGGCCCAGCTGGAGGGTACCGAGAACCGCATCACCGTGGAGCGCATGCGCTTCAACCAGGCGGCCCAGGCCTTCAACACCAAGCGCAACAGCTTCCCGACGGTCATGCTGGTGGGGTTCTTCGGGGAACGCTTCCATGAGCGGGCCTACTTCAAGGCCCAGCCTGGAGCTGACGTGGCACCTAAAGTCGCCTTCTAGCCACCCGCTCTCATGCGGCGAATTCTTGTTCTGATTGGCTTGATCGCGGGTCTCTGGGGCGCGTTATTCCTCCGTGCCCAGGCGATTCCACCACCCCCGCCCACCCGTTGGGTAACGGATGGTTCGAACCTTCTCTCCCCGGCGGCGCGGGAAAGCCTGGATCTGCGCCTCAAGACCTATGAGGGAAACACCGGCCACCAAGTGCTGGTGTGGATCGGAGTCTCTACCGGCGGAGACCCCCTTGAAGATTGGACGGTGCGGGCCTTCGCCGCCTGGAAAGTGGGCCGCAAGGGTCTGGACGATGGGCTGGTGCTCTTCGTTTTCACCGGGGACCAGAAGGTCCGCATCGAAGTGGGCTATGGCCTGGAGGGCCAGGTCCCCGACCTCGTAGCGTCGCGGATCATCCAGGAGACGATCCTGCCCCGGCTCAAAAGCGGAAATGCCGATGGGGCCATCAACCAGGGGGTGGACCGCATCCTGAAGGTGATCGGTGGCGACACCTCCGCTCGAGCATCGCAGGACCAAGGCCGGCCCGGGGCCGAACCCATCGGGTTGGGGGGGTGGATTGTCATCGTGCTGGTGGGCCTCGCGTTTCTGGCGCTGGCCATCACTCATCCAGGCATTGCCATTTGGTTGCTGTTCAACCTCCTTTCCGGTGGTCGCAGCGGAGGAGGTGGTGGTGGCGGTGGTGGCGGCTGGTCCGGGGGCGGTGGAAGCTCC
>JAJYMZ010000014.1 GCA_021786615.1 Acidobacteriota bacterium | reverse complement strand
GTCCCAGCTGGGCTTCATGTTCATGGGCCTGGGGGCCGGGGCCTTCTCCGCGGGCATGTTCCACGTCTTCACCCACGCGGCCTTCAAGGCCTGCCTGTTCCTTGGTTCTGGTTCCGTCATCGTCGCCTGCCACCACGAGCAGGACATGCGGAACATGGGCGGGCTGCGCAAGTATATGCCCTGGACCTTCGCCAGCATGGGCTTGGCGACCCTCGCCATCGCAGGCGTGCCGCCCTTCTCGGGCTTCTTTTCCAAGGATGAAATCCTCTGGAAGGTCTTCGAGCACGGCTGGAACCACCAGGGTTCGTTCTACTACGTGTGCTGGGGCATGGGCATGCTGGCGGCCTTCTGCACGGCCTTCTACATGATGCGGCTCATGGCCATGACCTTCTTCGGTGAGTATCGCGGCGCAGGGGATGATCCCTTCAGCCTGACGGTGCCCAGCGAAGTCCATCACGCCGCCGACGATCATGCCGATGCTGATGCCCATGCCGATGCCCACACCAATCCTGGGCTCACGCCCCACGCCGCTGAGGATCTCACGGCTCATGGCCACGGCGAGCACGCCCATGGTCCGGCCGAAGTGGCCTGGAACATGTGGGTGCCGGTCTTCATTTTCGCGGTGCTGGCGGTGGTGCTGGGTTTCCTGAACCTGCCGCCGAGCCTGGGGGGCAGCGAACATTTCACCAAGTGGCTCGAGCCTTTGCTATATCAAGTCAGCGCCGTTCACGAAGGGCACCACGCCACGGAATCCATCGAGTACCTCCTCATGGGCTTCGCGATTCTATGGGCGCTCAGCGCCATGGGCCTGGCCTGGTGGATGTACGTCACCGACCCGTCCTGGAGCCGCGCCAAGGCCTTCGTCAAGCGCTTCCCGCAACTCTACGAATGGGTCAACGCCAAGTACTACGTGGACGAGTTCTACGACGCCATGATCATCAACCCCATCAAGCAGCTCTCGGCGCAGCTCTGGAGTTTCGATACCTGGGTGCTGGATGGCACGGTGAATGGCGCTGCCCGTTTCACGGTGCTGCTGGCCAAGGCCAGCGACTGGTTCGACGCCAAGGTGGTGGATGGCCTGGTGAACGCTGTGGCCTGGGGCCTGCAGCAGGGCTCCCTGGGTTTCAGGACCCTGCAGAGCGGCAAGGTCCAGAACTACGCCTTCGTGATGATTCTCGGATTCATCGCCTTTGCCTGTTGGAAGTTTTTAGCCTGATTTTGAAGTGATTTTCGTTTGGAGTTTTTCATGAGCGGTTCAGCCCAATTGATGCTTCTGGCCACCTTCCTGCCCCTGCTGGGAGGCCTCGGCCTGCTTTTCGTGCCCAACGAAAAGCGGGAGGTCTTCCAGAAGGCCAGCGTCGCCATCCTTGCCGCCAGCTTCCTGCTGAGCGTGCCGCTTTGGTTCCTGTACGACCGGGGCAGCGCCGCGGTCCAGTTTTCATACTCGGTGAGCTGGATGCCGAGCCTCGGCGTCAAGTTCAGCGTCGGCATGGATGGCATTTCCCTGCTGCTTTGGCTCCTGACCACCTTCACCGGCCCCATCGCGGCCCTCTGCTCCTGGGGCAACATCACCGAGCGCTGGAAGGAATACTACATCTGGCTGCTGGTGCTGCAGACTTCGCTGCTGGGCGTGTTCATCGCCCAGGACATGCTGCTCTTCTACATCTTCTGGGAAGTGATGCTGGTGCCCATGTACTTCCTCATCGGGATCTGGGGCGGACCACAGAAGCTCTACGCCGCCATCAAGCTCTTCCTGTACACCCTTTCCGGCTCGGTGCTGATGATGGTGGCGATCTTCGCCATCTACTACCTGCAGCACAAAACCAACAACGCCTACGATTTTTCCATCGAGTCCTTCCAGGCCATGGCGCCGGTCATCGCCCAGCAGACCAAGGCCTTCCAGGTGCTGCTGGCCCTGGCCTTCTTCCTGGCCTTCGCCATCAAAGTGCCCATGTTTCCCTTCCACACCTGGCTGCCGGACGCCCACGTGCAGGCGCCCACGGCGGGTTCGGTGATCCTGGCGGGCATCATGCTGAAGATGGGGACCTACGGCTTCGTGCGCTTCCTGCTGCCCATCGTGCCTGATGGCACCAAGCTGTTGATGCCCTATTTTCTGGCTCTGGCGCTCATCGGGGTCATCTACGGCGCGCTGGTGGCCATGATCCAGAAGGACATGAAGAAGCTGGTGGCCTATTCCTCCGTGAGCCACCTCGGGCTTTGCATGCTGGGCATCTTCGCGCTGAATCCCTGGGGGCTGAAGGGCGCCATGTTCCAGATGCTCAATCACGGAATCTCCACACCGGGACTATTCCTCGCGGTGGGCATCGTCTACGAGCGCCGCCACACTCGGCAGATCGCGGACTACGGCGGGCTTTCGAAGACCATGCCCATCTATGCGACCATCTTCATGCTCATGACCATGAGCAGCATCGGGCTGCCTCTGCTGAACGGCTTCATTGGCGAGGCGACGATCCTCATGGGCACCTTCCAGACCTGGCCCTGGGTAGCGGTGCTGGCCACCTCCGGCATCATCCTGGGCGCCGCCTACATGCTTTGGATGTTCCAGCGCGTGATGTTCGGGCCCATCTCCGACGTGAACGCGAAGATGGAGGATTTGAACTTCCGCGAGATCGCCTACTTTTCGCCCCTGATCATCATGGCCGTGTGGATCGGGCTCTATCCCAAACCCTTCATGGACATCATGGACAAGCCCGTCCGGAAGCTCGTACTGCAAGTCCAGCCGGACTTCTACAAGGCCGAAGCACTGGCGGCCAGGCAGGCCGAAGCCGCCAAGGTCGGGATGCGCGGCATGGAGGCCCCCGCCGCCCATGAGCCCGAAGCTGCGCCCGTGGAGCACGCGCCTGAGACTTTGGCAGCGCCGGGCGGAGGTCAGTGATGTTGGCGCCCTCCTTCGCCACGGGACTCTGGGAAGCCCTCAGCCACGACCTCCAGTACATCTGGCCCCAGATGCTGCTGATGGTCTCGGGCCTGCTGATGCTCTGGCCCCTGGACAGCTGGCTGCTGCCTTGGACCAAGGCCGAGAAGCACAAGTGGGCCATTCCCACCATGGCGATCCTGCTGGTCTCGTTGTTGATTTCCCTCTACACGCCCAATGGGCTCGGGTTCTCCGCCATGTACAAAGTGGATGGGCTCACCAAGGGCTTCCAGGCGCTCTGCATCCTGGCCTCGATCTTCGCGGTGATGCTCAGCCAGAAGGTGCTGGGCGCGCTGTTCGAACACACGGCGGAGTACTACGCGCTGATCTTGTTCGCCACCAGCGGCATGCTCTTCATGTGCGGCGCCGTGGACCTGGTGACCATCTACTTTTCCATCGAACTGATGGCGCTCTGCATCTACATTCTCGTGGCCTACCTCCGCAACCAGGAGCGCGGCATCGAAGCCGGCATGAAGTACTTCCTGCTGGGCGCTTTCTCCAGCGGCATCCTGCTCTACGGCATCTCGCTGCTGTTCGCCGCGACCGGCGGCATCACCACGAACCTGACGGAACTGAACCAGAAGCTGGCGGTGGTTTCCCAGGACAAGAACCTGC
This sequence comes from Acidobacteriota bacterium, assembly GCA_021786615.1. Taxonomy (GTDB): domain Bacteria; phylum Acidobacteriota; class Holophagae; order Holophagales; family Holophagaceae; genus JANXPB01. The sequence continues at coordinate 11,398 of JAJYMZ010000014.1, read as the reverse complement.
TGGTCTATTCCGGCGCGCTGATGGTGCTGGTGGGTCTTTGCTTCAAAGTGGCGGCGGTACCCTTCCACATGTGGTCGCCGGATGTCTACGATGGAGCCCCCACGCCCATCACCGCCTGGCTGGCCACCGCCCCCAAAGCCGCGTCCCTGGCCGTGTTCCTGCGGATCTTCGGAACGGGCTTCCATGGCATTTTCAACGAATGGGAAGCGCCCTTGATGGTCATCGCCGGGGCCACCATGATCCTGGGCAATGTGGCGGCCATCAAGCAGCAAAGCATGAAGCGCCTGCTGGCCTATTCGTCCATCGCCCACGTGGGGTACATGCTGCTGGGCGTCTTGAGCCGGGATGCCCAAAGCGGAGCCCAGGCCATCTGGCTTTACATGCTGCTCTACCTGTTCATGAACACCGGAGCCTTCGCGGTGGTCATCTACCTCCAAGGCAAGAACGAAGGCGAACGCATCGAGGATTTCAGCGGCATGGGCAAGCGCCATCCGGTGCTGGCCTTTTCCATGCTCGTCTTCCTGCTGAGCCTCGCGGGCATCCCGCCCTTCATCGGCTTTTTCGGAAAGTTCTACCTCTTCCTGCTGGCGGTGGAGCAGGGCTACACCACGCTGGTGGTGATCGCGCTGCTCACCAGCGCCGTGAGCGCCTTTTATTATCTGGAAGTGGTCAAGCAGATGTACTTCAAGGAGCCCGCCGAGGGCGAAGTGGAGCCCATGGACTCCTATTCGAAATTCCTCATCAGCGCCACCTGCGCCGTGGTGCTCATCGGCACGGCCTTCGGCCCCCAATTGCTGAAGTGGACCGATGACATCCGCTGGTTCGAGAAGGAAACGCCCGCGGTGATCCTGGAGTTTTCGAATAATTAGCGATGAATGGAAGCTGGACACGGAAGACACGGAAACAATGATTCCTTCTGAGTACGGAAATGTTGGCTTTCACCCTCGTGGGTGATTCGGGTCGCGGGTTGGCAAGTCATCCCCTTCATCCTTGTTAAAAAAATTTTTTGGATGAGGAAATCAGGGATGCGCGGGGTACGAATAACCCCAAAACCTAGTTGGAAAAAAAACAGGGATGAAGGGGATAAAGAAAAATCTGGTCTCCACCCTCTCACCTCTTCGTTTGGGTTTATATGGTTGGACCTAAACTGTTGACACTGGTCTGTCGCCACCATGGTGACCGTTTCCTGTGATTCTCAATTGAATATCGGCAGTATCCAGGATCCAAAATGCCAAAATCCAAGCTCGCTGGCGGCAGCCCCGGGGAACGCGCCCTCTGGGGGGATCTCCTGTCCCTGGGCTTGATCTTTCCCATCGCCATCTGCCTGGGCTATTTTCTAGGCCGCTATGTGGGCGGCTATTTCGGCCATGCCTACGCAGGCGGCCTTTGGGGCCTCGCCTGGGGCATCGCCACAGGCTTCTATGAGCTGTACAAGATGACCGCGAGACTCTCGAAGGCCATGCCCAGCGCCAAGCCCGGCGATGACAAGGACCACCATGAGCCATGAGGGTCATGATGACCCCGGGAAGCCCCCCGATCCAGGCAGCGGGATGCTGAAAGCCATAGCCAGGATCCAGTGGATTCTGCTGCTTCCAGGGGCCCTTGCCTGGTCGCTGCGGGGCCGCAATGCCGCCTTCGCCTTCGCGGTGGGGGGCCTGGTGTCCATCGCCTTCTGGAGCCTGCACCGGATTCTGGTGGCGAAAATGCTCACGCCCAAAGTGCGGCTGCGCTGGTTCTACGGGTTCCTGACCCTGGTGAAACTGGCGTTGATCGTGCTCTGTTTGCGTGGGATGATGGTGATCGTGCCTCAGGAAGGGCTGCCAATGGCGACGGGCCTCATGCTCTTCGTCGCGGCGATCCTCTTGGTGGCCGGAGGGCAAGCAGTGGCCTCCTTCCGCACCTCAAAGCCACCCCCGGATTAAGCGGACTTCAATTCAGGAACCAGCATGGAACACCACGCATCCGAACTCGCCAAGCTTCTGACTAAATGGTTGGGATTGTCTCAACATGCCTGGGGCTCCTTCATGGACGGCGCTCCCATGTCGTTCATCGAGCGCTACGACTATCTGCTGAATGCCGTCCTGGCGGCCATCACCACCATGATCATCGTCTCGGTGGTGAAGAAGAACCGCATCCCGGGACCCATGCAGCAGGTGCTGGAATTCGTCACCACGGGCCTGCGCAGCCTCGTGGCCGACAACATCCACCATCACCCGGACAAATTCCTTCCCTTCATCGGCACCCTGGCGCTCTTCGTGTTCCTGAACAACTTTTTTGGCCTGATTCCCGGCCTGAGCCCCGCCACCGCCAACTGGAACGTGACCCTGGCCCTGGCCCTGCTGGTCTTCGTCTACTACAACTTCCACGGCATGAAGGAGAAGGGCTTCATCAAGTACTGGGGGCATTTCGCGGGCCCCGTCTGGTGGCTGGCGCCCCTGATGTTCCCGCTGGAAATCCTGGGCCTGCTTTCCCGCAATCTGAGTCACTCTCTACGTCTCTTCGGAAACATCGCCGGTGAGCACATCGTGGCGGGGATTTTCTTTGGGTTGCTGCCCATCTTGCTGCCGGTGCCCTTGATGGTCTTGGGCCTTTTCTTCGGCCTCATCCAGGCTTTCGTGTTCACCATGCTGGCGACCATCTACTTGTCGGGTGCTGTGGCCAGCGATCACTGAAGTCCCAAGTCTCAAGTACTGAGTCCTCGTACCTCACCACCTCGTACCTCACCCCTGGGCAGCAGGATTCCGAACCCTGCCCCATTTTTTGGAGACTTCCATGAAGAAGTTCCTGACCACTACCTTCCTGTTCACCCTCGCCACCATGGCTTTCGCCCAGGCTGCGGCCCCCGCGGTGGCTGAATCCTGGACCTCGGGCCGATTCCTGGCCCACCTTTCCCTTGCCATCGCCGCCGCAGGTTGCGGTCTGGGCCAGGGCAAGGCTGTCTCCGCCGCCTGCGAAGGCATCGCGCGCAATCCCCAGGCCGCGGGCGACATCCGCACCACGATGATCATCGGCCTGGCCCTCATCGAGGCCTTGGTGATTTATGCGTTGGTGGCTGCGTTCGCCATCAGATAATGCCCAGTGTTCAACCATCTAGTTAAAAATGGGGCGCTTTCGCGCCCCGTTTTTTTGAGACCACATTACACTAAGGCGGCCCTGGAGAAGTTTTCAAAGAGCCTTGCGCCGGGTGACGCCACCCGCGTTAAGATTCCTCAGTTGATCCAAGAGCAGGAAGAGTTTACGTTTTTCTTCGCACACGAAGTCCAGTTGGAGGAAGCGCCATGTTGAACATCCAGGCCCGGCAAGAGGGTAGCGCGGCCATCGTGACCATCCAGGGCAAGGTGAACTTCGAGGTTACGGCCCAGTTGCGGGACGTGATCCGGGACACGGTGGCGCAGCAGCAGCCCAAACTGCTGGTCATCAACCTGGCAGGCGTCAGTTTCATTGATTCGTCCGGGCTGGGGCTCCTGGTGGCCGCGCGCAACAGCGTGGACAAGAGCAGCGGCAAGCTCCACCTCTGCGGCCTGCCGGCCCAGGTGAAGAAGACCTTCGATCAGACCAACCTCACCAACTACTTCTCGATCTTCACCACCGAGCAGGATGCATTGAGAGGCGCGTAAAGCGCGTGACGCGCTTTCCTGCATCCCAAGTGCCCTTCCCATCAACCCCTAGCTCCGGAGCCATTCAAGCATGAGCAAGGGCGTGGTGTTGGTGGTGGATGACGAAGCTCCCATCCGGGACATCCTGAGCTTCTACCTCAAGCGTGCGGACTACCAGGTGCTCATGGCGGAGAATGGGCTCCGCGGCCTGGAGGAAATGGGCAAGCTCCAGCCGGATCTCATCATTTCCGATCTGCGGATGCCTGAAATGCCTGGCGACGATTTCTGCCGCCAGGTGAAATCCAGCTCAGCCACCAAGGACATCTACTTCATGCTGGTCTCGGCCCTGGACGGCAGCATGAGCAAGATCGGCGGCCTGAACATCGGGGCCGACGACATGATCTCGAAGCCTTTCCATGCTCAGGAAGTCATGGCGAAAGTGGACAGCGCGTTCCGCATCATCGCCATGCAGAAGGAAATCAAGCGGCAGAACGTGGTCCTGCGGGGGTTCCAGGATCGCGTGAACAGCGAGATGGAACTGGCATCCCGGCTGCAGATGGGGATGCTCCCCGCGCTCCCCGGAGTCGCGCCAGGCATCCGCTACACCCACCACTATCTCCCCGCGGAGGGCATCGGCGGCGACATTTACGCCATCACACCCCTGCCGGACGGCAGCACGGCTATGATGATCGCCGATGTGAGCGGCCACGGCGTCACGGCGGCTCTCATCTCCTCCATGGTGAAGACCTCTTTCGAGAGCCAGCTCCGCCTGGGCCTGGATCCCCATGCCTGGGCCGTGGGCATGAACCAGGACCTCTTCCGCAATACCCTGGCGGAGCAGTTCGCCACGGCCTTCCTGGCCCACCTGGACCCGGCCACGAGTCAGCTGAACTATGTGGTGGCGGGTCATCCCGCGCCCTTCCTGATTGGCAACGCTGGCGGTGGCAAACCCCAGCAGCTCGGCGGCAAGGGCTTCATGCTCGGCATTGACGCGAATCTGCCCTTCACGTCTCAGAGGGCCGCCTTCAGGGCCGGCGACCGCCTGGTGCTGTTCACGGACGGGTTGGAGGAGGTGGAGCGTGAGGACCGCACCTACCTTGGCGAAGAAGGTCTCATGGGCTTCTGTTCGAGTCTCCCGGCCGATGCGGAGCAGGCCGCCACGCAACTCGTGTCGCAGGTCCAAGCCTACAACCATCCCGCCACCTTCAGCGATGACGTCACCCTGGTGGTGGTGGACCGGGTGAGCTGAAGAATTTTCGATCGGCGATTGGGGATAGGGATTGCTCGTCCGGCATCAATCGAAAATCGTAAATTGAAAATCGAAAATCCTCATCCAATGGCCTCTTCCTCGGCCACGGCGCGCGTTTTCCAGAGCTTTGGCCCCAGTTCTGCGAGAAGGGTCGCGCTGACGATGAGGCCCGCTCCGATCCACTGCTTCGGGTTCAAGTGCTCCTGGATGCCCGGGATCACCCCGCTGACCGCCACCAGCGCCGCGAACACCGGCTCCATGGAAAACAGCACGGCGGTTTCCGTGGCGCTCACGTAGGCCTGCATGGCGCTTTGAACGTAGAAGGCGATGGTGGTGGCCAGCAGAGCCAGGTAGGCCAGGGCGATCCAAATGCCGGGGATTCGCAAGGCCGTCTTGACGCCCTGGAATCCGTGGGGCCCCGGCGAAAGGGCGGCGGCGAAGGTGAAGACGGCGCCCACCACGGCCACCTGGGTCCAAGCCAGCACCCAGCCCCGGTCCCGGCGCGAGAAGTGGCCCGTCATGACGATGTGGACCCCCACCAGCGCCGCGTTCAGCAGCGTCTCGGAATCTCCCCGGTTCCACCCACCAAAAGAGAGGCCAGGCTGGTAGACCAGCAAAAGCAATCCCGTGAGCGCGATCCCCGCGGAGATGCCATGGGAGGCTCGCAGGCGGTCGCCCACCATCACGGAGATCATCGGAGTGAAGATGACGTAAAGTCCCGTGATGAAGGCGGACTTCGACGTGCTGGTGAAGCGCAATCCATCGGTTTGAAACCAGAAGAGCGTCGCCACCACCAGTCCCAGCCATAGGCCGTCCAGCAGTTCAGCCTTCGTGGGTCTCATCCGCAAGGCCAGCAGCACCAAACCGAGGGCCAACGCCCCCAGCGTGAAGCGCAGGCTCAAGAGGGCATTGACCGAAAGTCCTTCATGCAGGCAATAGGCCACGGCCGAGAAAGTGCCGCCCCATACCAAGGCCGTGCTGCCCAGTCCGAAAACCGCGAGGAGATGTTTTTTGGGACGAGCCCGCTGAGGTGTTTCGCGCACCGACTCAGCTAAGTATTGCGGCGATGCGCACCAGCAGCTGGGGCTGATCGGGGTCGCTGGTGGAAAGGGTCAGCCAGTCGTTGGTTGTGCCCGGTTTGGCGCCCTTGTCCAGCACCACGGTGAATTCCTGCTGCCCGGCAGGATGGGTGCTCAGTCCCTCGAGCCGGATGTTCGCGTTGGTGCAGCTCTGGAATTTCAGCAGGAAGGGCTTGCCCGTGGCGCTCTTCAGCACGAGTTTGGCGCGCAGCTCTTTGCCCGCCTGCTCCTGCCACACCACCTTGTCGGGATTCACGATGATGGCGGGCTTCAATTCCCATTGGGAGGTGAGCACGATGGGCGGGACCCGCGGATTGGTGTGGCGCACCGTGATGGTGTCCGCGCCGCGCTGCTGGCCCGCCGGCACCAGCCGGCCATCGAAGGTGATGTCCAGCACCGCGTCCTTGCCTTCATTCCGATGGGAAAACCGGTAGTAGGGCGCGCCGGCCGCTTTGACTTCGGTGATCTCCACTTTTTCCCCATTTCCACTTTCCAGGCGCACGCTGGAATTCATGGGCTTGGTGCGGGGCACGTCCAGGAAGAAAATCGCATTGCTCTTGAGGTTGATCTCCTGGATGACATCAGCCTCGAAGGTCAGGGTTGCGCTCGGGTTCTTCGGATCATTGGAAATCACCACCAGCGATTTGCGCACCGGGCCGCGATAGCCGGTGGGGTTGAAGATGGCTTCGATTTCTGTGGATTCGCCGGGGGCCAGGGACCACTTGGCGGGGGCGGTGTAGGTGCAGCCGCAGGAAGGGTTCACGCCAGTGATGTTGAGCACTGCCGCGCCCTTGTTGTAGACCTTGAACTTGTGTCCCACCTTCTTGTCCGGCGAGATCTTGCCGAAGTCATGGTGCATGGCGTCGAAGCTGATGGCCGGCTGGGCGGCGTCCTGGGCGGAGAGCACCAGGGCAGGAAGGGTAAGGAGCAAGGCTAAGCGCATGGAAATCCTCATGAATTAATAGTCTAGAAGTCCTACGTGGAACCGGTAAAATTTTCGATTTTCGATTTTCGATTTTCGATTGAGGCCCAGCGCGTGTTGGTTTTCCAATCGTCAATCGTCAATCGTAAATCGTCAATTCACCAAGATGTGATTTGTTTCTGGCGATGCCAGACGATCAGAAGGTGATATTAACTCAATAAAAGCTTCATGGCTTCGTTCCAGACTTCATCCACGGCTATCCCATCCAGGCAGGGATGACCTTCAACGAAACAATGGCGCTTGAAGCAGGGCGAGCAGGGTACGCCGGGCCGCATGAGGGCTGCTGTCCGTGGTCCCCAGGGGGCGGATCCGCCGGGGTCCGTGGCGCCGTAAAGGGCCAGGACCGGCGTGGAGCATGCGGCGGCCAAGTGGCTCAGCCCCGAGTCGTTGCCGATGGCCACCTTCGCGCCCCGGAGCCAGGCCGCGGCTTCTCCAAGGGAAGTGGTGCCGCAAAGGTTCAGGCCTTCGACCCCGGCCACCTCGTCGCACGCGGAAGCCTCGGCCGGGCTGCCCAGCACAGCCACCTGGAAGCCTTCGGCGCGAGCTTTCAAAAGCAAGGCGCGGTACTGCGCTGTTGGCCAGGCCTTGGAGGGCCACAGACTGCCGGGCATCAGGCAGAGATAGGGCTCGGTGGGCCAGGCCACTTTCACACCTGGATCAAAGTCTGCAAAAGGCATCGGCGGCGCATCCGGGAAGGCCTTTTTCAGCACCGCGTGATACCGCAGCAGGAAGGGCCCCTCGGCTTTCCAGAAAGGCCCGCCATGGGTGTTGAAACGGCCCGCCAGGCTTTCATCCACGCCGATGCGGAGAGGCACCCGCGCAAGCCAGGCGGCCAAGGCAGGGCGCAGGGACTTGGGGAAATGGATGCTGGCGGCGGCTTTGTGCCTGCGCAGGAGCGCGGCCATGCGCCAGGGGCTCAAGCGCCCGGCGTCCGGCACCACTGCGTCCGCCAGATCGCTCTGATTCAGCAGGGAGGTCGCGGCTTTGGGCCCCCACACGACAATCGGGCCTTGCCCCATGTTCCTCAGCAGACGCAGCACAGGCAATTGCATCGCCGCATCCCCCACGAAACGCGGGAAGCGCACCCAGATGGCACCTTCGGGAATCAACAATTTCCCTCCGTTTTGGATCGGTGGTCGAACGAAGCGAGGCTGAACTGGCTCAAGCGCGGAAGCAAGGCCTCGGGTTCCAGCCTGTCCATGCCTCCAGACAGGTCGGCTTCGGGACCTGGGTACTGGATCACTTCAACCGGGTCACCCATGGGTGCCCAGCGGCTGGGCGCGTGGTTGGACCTCAATCCCATTATGCATACCACCGGAACCCCCAAGGCCGCGGCGATGTGGGTGGGGCCCGTGGAGGGGCCGAGGAGCGCGTCGCAGGCGGCCATCCGAGCCATCATCCCCCGCAAATCAGTGGCGTCCAGGCTGGAGTCTTCGGGCGGCGAGAGAACCACCGGCTTCCAGCCCGCATCAGCCAGTACGGTGAACGCTTTCGCCCACCAGGCCGGGGAGGGAAAGGCCCCGGAGCCGCTGCCGCGGGTGATCACTCCCAGCCGGGGGTGCGGAAAGCCCGCAAGTTCTTGTTGACCTCGCGCCTTCTCCGCTTCACCCAGGTTCAGGCGCGGCGGCGCGGGTTTGCCCCCGCTCCATCCGAAGGGCGCCAGGAAATCCAAGGCGTTTTCTGCTTCGTGGCGGCCGGTTTTCCGCCGGCTTCCCCAGATCAGGTGGGTAGCCGCGAGCATCTGCCCCAGTCCCCGGGCCCGGGCCACCCGGATGGGCACCCCTGCCGCTTTCGCGGCGGTCAGGACGGCGCGGTCCCGGTGGGAAAGATTAAGCATGGCGTCGGGCTTAAGGTTCTGGATCAGGCGCAGGAGGTTGGTATCCGGTCCCCGAAGCTGCACACTGGAAACTCCGGGGAGGGAATCGAGCAAGGGGGCTGCGTAAGGGCGCACCAGCCAATGGACTTCAGCCTCGGGGCACCGCTCGAGAATCCGGGCCTGCACCGGCAGGCTGATGACCACATCGCCCAGGGCATCCGTCCGGCAGATCAGGATTCGCATTCGATCAGTACCCCAACTTCGCGACGTGCTTCACGAAACTCCTGGAAAACGGTCATCATAGTTTACCTGCCCCTTTGCGTCACCTTTCTGGATCGCCCATGAGCGCACTATTGGCCAAGAAACATGTCCTGCTGGTGGAGGATGAACCCAGTTTCCGCGAGGTGCTGGAAATGGGATTGGCGCCCCACGGATTCCAGACTAAAGCCGTGGGTTCGCTCCGCGAGGCCAGGACCGCCCTTGAAGACCACAGGTTTGATGCGATGGTTTCGGATCTGCGGTTGGGGGATGGCACGGCCATCGAACTTCTGACCTGGATGAAAGAGAAATCCATCGCGGTGCCCGCGGTCATCCTCACCGCCTTCGCCACCACCGAAACCACGGTCCAGGCCTTGAATCTGGGGGCCGTGGACTTCCTCACCAAGACCAAGAACGACATCGCCGAATTGACCAAAGTACTGCATGGCATTTTCCAGGAATCCGAACCCGGGCCCATCCACGAGGTCTCCGACATCGGCGACCTCGTGGGCGTGGGCGACACCATCCGCAAGATCCAGGCGCTGGTGGGGAAGATCGCCCGGGCGGACACCACCGTGCTCATCACTGGCGAAAGCGGCACGGGAAAGGAAATCGTGGCGCGGCTCATTCATCGCTATTCCGAGCGGGGGCAGGGACCCTTCATCCCCGTGAACTGCGGCGCCCTGCCGGAAGCCCTGCTGGAATCCGAATTGTTCGGCTATGAAAAGGGCGCCTTCACCGGCGCCACGGGCGTGAAGCGGGGGCTCTTCGAGGAAGCCAACGGCGGCTTTCTTTTCCTGGATGAAATCGGCGAGATGCCGCTGCCCCTGCAGGTGAAACTGCTGCGCGTGCTGCAAGAAAGAAAGCTGCGGCGGCTGGGCGCCACCGAGGAGCGCGCCGTGGACGTGCGGGTCATCGGCGCGTCCAACCGCAATCTGCGGGAGCGCACCGAGGAGGGCAAATTCCGGGAGGATCTCTACTACCGCTTGAACATCCTGAACATCGAGCTGCCCCCTTTGAGAGACCGCCGGGAGGACCTGCCGGTGCTCATCGAACATTTCCTGCGGCGCTCCAGCGCCAAGCTCAACAAGCCCTCCATGTATCTCCAGCCCGACTCGCTCCGGGTGCTGGAGCGGTACCGGTTTCCAGGCAACGTGCGGGAACTGGAAAATCTCATGGAACGCTGCGTGGCCCTGAATCCCGGGGGCGCCATCGGCAAGGACCTTTTCCCTGAGAACCTCTTGAATGACGTGGAGCGCGGTCCCGAATGCCCTAGCAAGCCCGCCCTCGCCATACCCTCTGGGGGCTTCGACCTGGAAGGCTACCTGACCATGCTGAAAGGCTATTTCCTGCACCAGGGCCTGATGGAGCAGAACGGCAACCGCACCAAGGCCGCCAAGCATCTCGGCATGACCTTCCGGGCCTACCGCTACTGGCTGGGCCACCTGGGCGGCATCGAAGCCCTGCCGAGAAAATTCCCCTGGCCCAAAGAATTTCCGCCGAATGTGGAATTGGAAGAAGAAGGTCCCGAGTCCTGAGTCCTGGGTCTTGAGGCATTCTGGCGGCGCCTCCGGCGCACCATGGGCAGGCGCGGCCTTCGGCCGCAGCCTTACTGAACCCCAGGACTCAGGACTCAGGACTCAGGACCCAGGACTCAGTCCTTCCACCCCACATCAAAGCTTGTCACTTCTGCCATCTATGGCACACTGGAATGCTTGGGTGCCGTTCACTCAGGGAGAGAATTCAATGACCCGACGCAAGACCCAAAAAGGCTTTTCGCTGCTGGAGCTCATGGTCGCGATGATGATCATCGCGGTCATCGCCACGCTTGGATTCAAGAAATTCCAGACCTTCACCGCCCAGGCTCATTATCTCAAGAGCAAGGACACCATCAAGACCGTGCGGGAGGGGTTGGACCAGTACTACCTCAAGCATGGCAAGTACCCGGATTTCGGCAGCTTCGAGGCCATGGTGGACGCCTCATCCCCACTGGTGAAAGAGAACATGATCCCCGTGGGCCTGCCTTCGACGGATGGCTTCGCGCAACCCTTCGAGGGCAAGTGCAGCAAATCGGGCTATGAGCTCAGCAGCCTGGGCGATCCCAATGATCAGGAAGCGCACCCAGCCTTCACGGAGCGCCCTGGTGCCATTTCAGACACTGGTGGGAACCAGGGGCCCGCCGGTGCTCCAGGAACTCCCATGAGCGCGCCCGCGGCCGCCAAACCGGGAAAGTGATGGATATTTCACGCCTGCCCGACGAGGGTCTCCTCGAACGTGGCACCTCCCCGCGCCTGGAACTGGAGAACCCCGGAAGATCCGAGGCGGTCACAGGCCAGCCGGAGGCTTTCCGGGACATCACCTGGAGCGTTTTCGCCCAGCCCAGCAATCATGATGTTTTCCTGGATGTCTCAGGCAAAG
>JAJYMZ010000323.1 GCA_021786615.1 Acidobacteriota bacterium | reverse complement strand
GGCGGCTCGGCGCTGAAGCTGGTGATGTCGGCCCTGGCCTCCAAGCGCGCCAGCCGGAAGGAACTCGCCGAAATCCGTCGTCTGCTCGACGAAGCCGGAGGTGGAAAATGAATGGGCTTTTCCAGCATGGCCTCTTCCAGAATCCCTGGTCCCTGACCCTCGCCTGGACCTTGCTGAACTTTCTCTGGGAAGGCGCGGTGCTCGGCCTCGCGGCGGGGATCGGCCTCCGCCTCCTGCGGCGGCGCAGCGCCAATGCCCGTTATCTCTGGGGCTGCGTGTGGCTGGGGTTGATGCTGGTCTCGGCGGCGGCCACGTTCATGCTGCTGCGTCCAGCCTCTGCTCCCGTGGCCGCGGCCATGGACCCGCAGAGTCTTCGCCTGGCGATGCCTGCGGCGCCCTGGCCCCTTCGCGCCCAAGCTGTTCTCGCGCCTTTCCTGCCTTGGGCCTTGGGCGCGTGGAGCCTGGGCGTGGCCCTGCTCACCCTGCGCCTCGGGGGCGCGTGGCTTTGGCTCCAGCGCTTGCGCTACACCCATGTGGAACCCGTGGGCGCCGAATTCCAGATGCGGTTGAATTCACTCATCCGCGAGCTGCATGTGGACCGCGCCGTGGAATTCTTCAAGTCCGCGCTGGTTGAAACGCCAGTGGTGATCGGGTGGCTGCGGCCCGCCATCCTGGTGCCCGCCGCCGCCATCACGGGCCTGACGCCGGAGGCGTTGAACGCGGTGCTGGCGCATGAATTGGCCCACATCCGCCGCCACGACTACCTGGTGAACCTGCTGCAGTCCGTGGTGGAGATATTGTTCTTCTACCACCCGGCCGTGTGGTGGCTCTCCGGCCAGATCCGCGCGGAGCGGGAAAACGCCTGCGATGACGTGGCCGTTTCCAGCTGCGGCGACGCCTTGTTCTATGCCCGTTCCCTCGCCCGGCTGGAGGAGCTGCGTGGTTCCGAACCCAGCCCCAGCCTTGCTCTCGCATCCAACGGAGGTTCTCTCATGCATCGCATCCACCGGCTTCTCCTGCCATCCCTGCCGCCCTCGAGCACGGCCCGCGCGGGGCTCCTGGCCGCCCTGGCTTTCAGTCTGCTGGGCGCCACCACCTACAAGATCGCTCAAGAGCCCGCGCCCAAAGCCGACTCGGACAAGGCCCACAAAGTCTCCAAAGTGGTCGTGCGTTCTGGTGATGAGACCCAGGACGTGGCCATGAACGGGGATGTAAAACTGGATCCCGAATCCAAGGAATTGGTGAAGCTGGGAACCGGCGGTTCCATCGAGTTGAAGATCCGCGAAGGCGGCAAGGTCAAGAAATTCACGGCCCATAAGGACGCCAAGGGAGAGGTGCGCGAATGGACCGTGGATGGCGAAGCTGCGTCCATGACGCCTGTGGACGAAGCCTGGCTGAAGGAGCACCTGAAGGAATTGAAGCGGCTCCAGGCCCAAACACCGCGAACGCCAGGGCGCCACGCCAAGAAAATAACCATCGAAAAAGATGGGGATTCGGAGACGATTAATCTGGAAGGCCTCGGTGCGCTGGATGCCCAGGACGAACAATCCCTCCACACAGATGAAGCGCGGAAGCAGCACAGGGAAATCAAGACGATCATCCTCGAATCCAAGCGCATGGCCAGGGACGCCCAGGCCCAGGCCAAAGACGTGGAGAAGCAGGCCCGGGAGGCCGCCAGACAAGCCAGGGACATCCGCATCATCGTGAGGAAGAACCAAGCGCAGCATCTCGATGGGCTGGATGAAGAGGGGATCCGCCAGGCTGAGATCGAGGCCCTGAAAGCGGAGATCGAGCACATGAAGGCCCGGCTGGAGCGGTTGCAGAAGCGCGAGGCCCATCCCCGCCGCGAGACTGGACGGTCCATGCGGCCAGTACCGCCCATGCCGCCGGTTCCTCCGGCGCCCCCTTCATCAAGGCATGCCGCACCGCCACCACCTCCTCCACCTCCACCTCCACCACCCACGCCACCGGATTCGCCTGCGCCTAGGGGAGCGCGGAACAGCTCCTGATCTCAGGATTTCCCTTGAGCTGGCACAGGCCATTCGACGCGTTGGAGAAGGAGTGATGCTCTTCCTGCAGCCTGACGCCCGAAGCCAATTTCATCCCGGACCGATGCGGAATCCGCGATAATGGCTTCCCTGTGGAGTCTCCATGCGCCTGCTACCCGTCCTCATCCTCGGCCTTCCCCTGGTGCTGCCTCTCTCGGCCCAAAGCTCGCCCTCGAAAAAAAGAAAAGTCGTCGTGCCGGTGGAGAGCCCCATCAAATCCCTGATCCAGCAGCGGGCGGACCGTTTCCTGGGCTTGGTGAACGAAGCCTACAAGGCCTTGTACACGGTGGCCAGCGAAGCCCAATGGGCCGCCAGCACCGACGTGAGTCCGGTCCATGATGCCTCCGCTGAAACCGCGGGCAAGGCCTTCGCGGCCTTCAATGGCAACCCAGCGGTGATCACCGAAGCCAAGGACTTGCTGAAGCACAGGAAGGAATTGGATGAGTTGACCGTGCGCGAACTGGACCGCGTGCTGCTGAATGCCGCCGAAGGGCCCATGACCAACCCTCAGTTGGTGAAGGACCGCATCGCCGCCGAGACCGCCCAGGCCAGCACCATGAACGGCTTCCAGTTCAAGCTGGAG
>JAJYMZ010000256.1 GCA_021786615.1 Acidobacteriota bacterium | reverse complement strand
TCCGCACGGATCAGCCCCTGGGCGCCATCGCCGTCTATTTCTGCGAGGCTGAAAGCGATGACGGCGCCATCGAGAACGGCCTGCTGCCGGTGCCGAAACAGGGGGATGAATTGGCCCTCTGGCGCGCGCCTGGCGCATGAAAGTTTTCGCCCGCATCAACCACATCGGCTGGGTCCATCTCTGGATCCGCCGCGAAGCCTTTGAAGCGGGCGAAGCCTCGGATCATTTCTTCAACGGCAAATCGGAGCCGCGCTGGCAAGCGACGATTTTCAGCGAGGCGGCCCTTCACCGCCTGAAGCTCGGCGAGCTGGTGGAGATCGAGGACCCAGGCTATTTCCCCGAGGATGAAGGCACCGATGAGTCCGCCGAAAAGGATTCGAGCGCTTGATAGATCACCAGCAGGCTCGCGGCGGTCCACAGGGAGACCAGGGTCCCGAGGAATTGCTGGCCCCAGAACAAGGGACTCAATAGCTCCGCCTTCGGGCTTGTGAGCGGATGAAAAGTCAGGATGGCGTACTGCGCGGAACCGGATACCGCCATGCCCACCAACAGCACCATGAGCACTCTGGATACCGCCAGGGGCCATAGGCGGCGCATGAGATCCAGGCTGCCGATGCAGGCTTCGCGGATGCTTTCGCCCCGCAGCAGCACCCGCGTGGGGGCCCAGCCAAAAAAGAACAGCACCGCCAGGCCTGGAATGATGAAGAGCAGAATGCCCAGCCCCGCCGCCACGCCCACCAGCACCTTGGTGCCGAAAGCGCGCAGCCAGCGGGTTTCAAAGGCCTCCGGCCAATCATCCGCGGGATTCCTGGGATGGCCCAGGGTCTCCGCGTCCAGGCGCAGCACCAGCCTTGGCAGCAAGTACATGTCCAGCGGCAGGACCGCCACAAAGAACAGCAGGCTCTCGGTGACGGGATTGTCCCCCAACCCGCCGCGCACCATGAGGAAAGGCGCCAGGCCTCCCAACATCGAGCCCAGGATGCAGATGGAAAGGGAGATCAGGGGGTGCCGGAAAGCGAGTCTGAAGCCTTCCCGCAGAAGAGACAAGGATGAGGGAAACATTCGCGGCATCCCTTGAGATTAGCCGAGCCGCGCTATTCTAGGCCCATGATGCTAGATGCCCCTTGTCTCCTGGTGGCGAGCCCCATGCTCATGGATCCCAACTTCATGCACTCGGTGGTGCTGCTGGTGGAACACGACGCGGAAGGCGCGCTTGGAATCATTCTGAACCGCCAATTGCCGCTGCCTCTCGCGCAGATATGCGAAGAGAGCGGCCTCAATTTCGCGGGGCCCGATGAAGCCACCGCCTGGCGCGGCGGGCCCGTGGATCCCCAGCGGGGCATCCTGCTGGTGGAAGGCGGGCTGCCTGAGCCTGAGGATACGGTGCTGGATCTCACCCATTTCGTGAGCCATCGGAAGGATTTGCTGGAAGCTTTGATGACGGAGCCCGACAGCCGTTTCCGGCTGTTCCTGGGCTACGCTGGCTGGGGTCCCATGCAGCTGGATCAGGAGCTGGAGCAGGGCGCCTGGATCCAGCGGCCCCTGAATTCCGGCTGGCTCATGCATCCCGATCCATCAGGCCTCTGGACCGTGGCCATCAGCGCTGAATCCAACTGATGGCGGGCGGCTTCCGATTGGAGTTCGATCCTGAAGCCGCGCTGAAACAGCTGCGCAAGGACAAGGATCTGAAGCGCGTCATCGCGAGGGTCGGCGACTTCAAGCTGGCGCTGAGGCCCAACCACAGTCCCTTCGAAGCCCTCGCCGAATCCATCGTCTACCAGCAGCTCAACGGCAAGGTGGCCGCCACCATTTGGGGGCGCTTCAAGGGGCTGTTCGAATCGGCGCATCTGCGGCCCGAAGATGTGCTGGCCGCCGACATTGAAGTGCTTCGAAGCGCCGGGTTGAGCGCCGCGAAAGCCGTGGCGGTGCGGGACCTGTCCGAGAAGACCCTGATGGGCCTGGTGCCGGGCTGGGGGGGCCTTCGCAAACTGGACGACGAGGAAATCATCACCCGCATGACCGACGTGCGCGGCATCGGCCGCTGGACCGTGGAGATGCTGCTCATCTTCCGCCTGGGCCGCCCGGACATCTGGCCCGTGGACGATTTCGCCGTCCGCACCGCCTACGGCGACGTCTTCGGCATCGAGAAAGTGAATCTCAAGGAAATGCGCCAGCGGGCCGAGGCCTGGCGCCCCTACCGCAGCGTGGTGGCCTGGTACCTGTGGCGGTGGTACAAGCCGTAGGGTTGGTGAGAGCTATGAGCCATGAGGCAAGAGGCGAGAGTCAAGAGTCGAGAGTCAAGAGTCGAGGGTCGAGAGTCGAGAGTCGAGTGACCGGCTGCATCGCCGCGCTTCGCGTTTCAATCGCCAACCGAAAATTAATGGTCCAAAGTCCTGTGTCCCAATTCGTAGTTCGTAATTTCCATGGGTCTGTTGACAAAGGACGATGCGAGAATCCGTGTGAATCCCTGTAATCCGTGGCTCAAATAAAACCCGGATGGCCTTGAAATCAAAAACTTCTTAGCCACGGATTACGCGGATTCACACGGAAAAGAAATCGTGGTTTTTTTGCATCCCGGAGTCTTCGGCCTATAATGTGCTTACGGGCGTATCCACGAGCTAATCCACGAGGTCACCATGAGCAC
>JAJYMZ010000116.1 GCA_021786615.1 Acidobacteriota bacterium | reverse complement strand
CGAAGCCCAGATGGCGGCAGGGCCGAATCCGGCTTCAGGGGCGGTTTGGAGAAGGCCGAAATTCAGGAAGTTGCTGAGGAGGTTCATGGTCATCCCTTCGTGTTGGGTTGGATGGTTTGGGAAAAACTAGGGGGCCTAGTTGTGGAGGGGAGCTTCAGGTTTTCCGGTGGTTCCGGATGTTTCATTGTCATTCTTTGGAGCCTGTTCGCTGGCGCCCGGCTGATTGACGCCCTCCAGCATGGGAAGGGGCGCCTCTCCCGTGGGTGCGGCAACCAGCGGAGGAGCCGGCTTGCGGCCACCAGTGAGGACCAGCACCGTCAGCACCAGGGCAGCCGCGAGGCTGGTGCCGAAGAGGACGGTTCGTCGGGTGGGCGTCTGGTTCATGATCACCATGTCTACCATGTCTCTCTAGCGCAGGCGGAAGACGATGTTCAGGCGGAAGCGGCTGTACTGGGCAATGCCATTTTCCCTCTGAGGCTCGAACTTCCACTCCATGGCGTATTTCTCGGCCGCCGCGCGGAGCTGGATGGGACCCTCCTTCGCCACGGCCTCGTTGGGCGTGCCGTCAGGTTTGATGGTGATCTCCACCACCACGGTGCCCTGGATCTTGGCCATCTTCGCCAGGGGCGGATATTGCAGGACCGGTGGCTGGTAGCGGACCTTCACTTGGCTGAAGTCCACTTCCATCACCTTGCCCGTGCCGCCCACGACACCGCCCACGACACCGCCCACGACGCCGCCGACCACGCCGCCGACCGCACCGGCTTGGCCGCCGGCCGGACCGCTAGCGACATTGTGGGACCGATCTTCCTTGGGCAGTTCCTTGGGTGTCTCGGGCACCACATCCTGCCGCGGATCCACCGGTTTCTCTTCGGGAGCCGACCGGGCCACCGGAGCCGCAGGGGGGGGTGGCGGCGGGGGGGGTGGCGGAGGTGGAGGAGGCGCCGCCTCGGCGGGATCCAGCATCACATCCGCGATGGATTTGATGGCCTTCTGCCCGGCTTTGGTCTGGGAAGCCAAGTAAACAGCCCCCCCGCCAAAGAACGCGTAGGTGAGAAGCGTTAAGGGGACGGTCACCAGCGGGTTCGCCCGCTGGACTTCGCTATGGCCAGCGGATAGCGAGGCTTTGTAGACCGCATCCTCCAGCGTCTCCGGCTTCTGGGCCGGGGCGGACGCAGGTTTGGAATCTTTGCTCATGCGGCTCCCTGAAAAGGTCCCTAGTGAAAAGGAATGAAGCCGGATCCGCTGAAAAAAGCAGATTCGGCTTCGTTTGAGAAGGATAAAGATCTGGGGCAGGCCCGAAGGCTAAGATGACAACTGAAGTCCTTCCCGTCAAGGATGAAATTCTGCGGAATTCCGCACCACTGTTACATTTGGCGATTGTTCAATTCCCATGACAGGATCCCCCGCGAACGTCACGAACCCATGACTTTTTCAATTCCATTTCGAGGTTGTGTCACCGCTATGTCACAAAAAAAACTTTTCACCTTGTCCCTCGAAACGGGCTCGGCTCCCGGCCATGGGGCGAAAGCCCGGGCCGGAAGGTTCCAGACGGCCCACGGCGAGGTGCTCACACCGGCCTTCATGCCCGTGGGAACCCAAGGCACCGTGAAAAGCGTAACCCCCGCCCAGCTTCGGGAAATCGCGCCGCAAGTCATCCTCGGCAACACCTATCACTTGAGTTTGAGGCCTGGAGATGAGCTGGTGGCGCGGCTTGGCGGCCTCCATGCCTTCATGGATTGGAAGGGCCCCATCCTCACGGACAGCGGCGGCTTCCAGGTTTTTTCGCTCTCCTCCATGAGAAAGATCACCGAAGAAGGCGTGACCTTTCAGAGTCATATTGATGGGTCCAGCCATTTCCTCAGCCCCGAGCGGGCCATGGAGATCCAGCGCAACCTTGGCTCGGACATCGTCATGGCCTTGGATGAATGTCCGCCGGGCCGCCTGGAGCGCGGACCGCTGGAATTGAGCATGGCGCGCACCACGCGCTGGCTGGAGCGCTGCCGCGGTTTCGCGCTGGGGGAGCACCAAGGGCTCTTCGCCATCAACCAGGGCAGCACGCATCTGGATCTGCGGCGGGACCACTTGCATCAACTATTGGAGCTGGATGCCGGGACGCCCTTCCAGGGCTTCGCGGTGGGGGGCTTGAGCGTGGGGGAACCCAAGGAGTTGATGAACGCGACCCTGGCCGAATTCATCCATGAACTGCCCAGCGACAGGCCTCGGTATCTCATGGGGGTGGGCACCCCCGAGGACCTGCTCTTCGGCATCGAGCAGGGCGTGGACCTCTTCGACTGCGTGCTGCCCACCCGGGAGGCCCGGCACGGCAGGCTGCTCACGTCCCGGGGCCGGCTCAACATCAAGAACGCCCGGCACCGCGAGGCCGGCATCCCCGTGGACCCGGACTGCGATTGCTACACCTGCCGCACGTTTTCCCGGGCCTACCTGCATCATTTGTTCAGGGCTGGGGAGCTGTTGGCCTTCACGCTCAACACGATCCACAACCTGAGCTACACTGTAGGGCTTACCCGCGCCGCGCGCCTGGCCTTGCTGGATGGCCGATTCCCGGCCTTTGCGTCCGCGGCGCGGGGGAGATGGACAACCGAGGAGCCCTGATGTTTGAATTCGCCCTGCTTCAAGCCGCCCAACCCCAACCTCCGGCCTGGTCTACGCCACTACAGAT
>JAJYMZ010000259.1 GCA_021786615.1 Acidobacteriota bacterium | reverse complement strand
CCCTTGCCGCATGGTCCCGCTTGGCTTCCATGAACTTGTACTTCCCGTAGTCCATGATCCTGCAAACCGGAGGCTTGGCGGTGGGGGATACTTCCACGAGGTCCAGGCCTTTTTCTTCTGCCACTCGGATCGCCTGCTGGGGCGTCATGACTCCGAGTTGGGCTCCGTCTTCGTCTATGACTCGGACTTCCGGCGTACGGATGCCGTCGTTGATGCGGGTTTCAAGTGACCGGATAACAAACCTCCTGCATGGGTCTTACACAAAGAACGACAAGTTTATCAATAGAACGAATGCTTTCCTATCATCTTTTTCGGGCTTAGCGCAGACGCCCCTTGATTTCAGCCTGAATGGCCGCCAGGAAAGCCTCCACGGACTGCACTCCCTGGTCCCCCCTGTGGCGATGCCTGACGGAAACCGTGCCGGCCTCGGCCTCACGATCTCCGATCACCAGCATGTAGGGAACCTTTTGAAGCTGGGCGTCGCGGATCTTGGCGTTGACCTTCTCGTTCCGGGAATCGAGTTCGACGCGCAGACCCAATTCCAGGAAGCGCTGCTCAAGGCCGCGGGCGAATTCATGCACGCGATCGGTGATGGGCAGGATCGCGATCTGCACCGGTGCCAGCCAGGTGGGGAAGGCTCCCGCGCAATGTTCGATGAGGATGCCCATGAAGCGCTCCAGGCTGCCCAGCATGGCGCGGTGCAGCATGACCGGGGCTTCTTCGGTGCCATCGGCCTTGGTGAACTTGAGGCCGAAGCGGGCGGGCATGGAGTAGTCCACCTGCAGCGTACCCAGCTGCCAAGGGCGCTTCAGCGCGTCCAGCACCTGGAATTCGATCTTGGGGCCATAGAACGCGCCTTCCCCCGGATTGATGTGGAAGGCCAACCCCGCTTCCTTCATGGCGTCGGCGAGGGCGCCTTCACCGGCATCCCAGATTTCATCGGAGCCCAATCTTTTTTCAGGGCGCGTGGAGAGAGCCACGCGCATTTCGCTGAACCCGAAGACTTCATACACCTCGCGAATCAGCGCCAGGAAGGCGGCCATCTCTGATTTCATCTGATCAGGCGCGCAAAAGATGTGGGCGTCATCCTGGCAGAAAGTCCGGACGCGGGTCAGGCCGTGGGTCACGCCGGAACGTTCGTAGCGGTGCAGCCGGCCAAAGTCCGCGAAGCGGATGGGGAGGTCCCGGTAACTATGTTTCCCCGTACTGAAGATGACGCAATGGCTGGGGCAGTTCATGGGCTTGACCGCGTACTCCCGCTCTTCCACCGAAGTGAAGTACATGTTTTCCCGGAAATTGTCGTAGTGGCCGGAGGTCTTCCACAGCGACACGTCAATGATCTGGGGCGTGATGACTTCGCTGTAGCCGTGGCGCGAATAAAGTTCGCGCATGTAGGCCACCAGCTCGTTGTAGACCACCGCGCCTTTTGGGTGGAAGAAGGGAGAAGCCGGGGCCTCGGGATGGAACGAGAAGAGCCCCAGTTCCTTGCCCAGCTTCCGGTGGTCCCGCGCCTTGGCCTCATCCAGCCGATGCAGGTGTTCATCCAGCTCTTTTTGCGAATGGAAGGCCGTCGCGTAGACGCGGCAGAGCATCTGGTTTTTTTCATCGCCGCGCCAATAGGCTCCGGCTGTGTTCAGCAATTTGAAGGCCTTGATGCGGTTCGTGTTTGGCACATGCGGGCCCCGGCAAAGATCATAAAACTCGCCTTGCCTGTACCCGGTGATGGTGTCGCCCGATGGAATACTGGAGACGAGTTCCACCTTCAGAGGCTCGCTCATTTGTTCAAAACGTGTGACGGCGTCATCCCGGGAGAGTTCCTCCCGGACCACGGGCAGGGCTTCCTCGGTGATACGGCGCATCTCGGCCTCGATGGCCAGGAGATCTTCGGGCGTGAAGGGTTTTTCGATCCAGAAATCGTAATAAAAGCCATCCTCGATGACCGGGCCGATGCCCACCTTCGCCGCCGGGAAAACACGCTTGGCCGCCTGGGCCATCAGGTGCGCCGTGGAATGCCGCAGCAATTCAAGGGATTCCGGGTCCTTGCTGGTGACAATGGCCACCTTCTCGCCGTCGTTCAAGGGCGTAGCCAGGTCCAGGATTTTTCCGCCATTCACCCGAATGCCCAGCGCGGCTTCCGCCAGCCGCGGCCCGATGCTTTCCGCCAAGGTCGTCCCCGTGGC
The DNA here is from genome assembly GCA_021786615.1 of Acidobacteriota bacterium. GTDB lineage: Bacteria > Acidobacteriota > Holophagae > Holophagales > Holophagaceae > JANXPB01. Next base: position 515 of record JAJYMZ010000259.1, on the reverse strand, counting down.
ACCATCCGGCAATTCGCGGACGGAGTCATCAGGCAGGCGGACATTGATGGGCATTGCGGTCTCCATGAGGTAAAAAAAGGATAGCCCCCAGGGAGCGGGGGCACTTCAGTGTAACCAAGAACTCCTCTTTGTGCCCGGCGCCGATCACACCACAGCTCTGGCTTTCGCCGAGATGCTGAGGCACGCATGCGAGTCACTGGCTCTTCCCCATCCCGCCTCTCCCGCGGGATCCAATGTCACCATCAGCCTCGGGGTGGCCACCGGCCATCCATCGGAAGAGTTGCCGATGGGCTGGCTCCTTTCAGAAGCCGCTGCCGCTCTCTATCGAGCCGAGCAGGCTGGCCGGAATCGGGTTGCCTAGGCCTATGCATGACTAGACAACAAAAAGCCCCACACGAGTTGTGTGGGGCTCTTAATTTTAACGTCGCAGCGACCTACTTTTCCACGTTTAGAAGCGCAGTATCATCGGCCCTCCGGGTCTTAACGGCCGTGTTCGGGATGGGAACGGGTGTGAC
>JAJYMZ010000072.1 GCA_021786615.1 Acidobacteriota bacterium | reverse complement strand
GAGCGCCAAAATCGAGCTGCCAAAAACCCTGTTGGTGAGCCTGGTGGGCGTGGCCGCCCTCGCGGTGATCGGAATCGCCTTTCTTCTGGGCCGGGAATCTGGACGCAGGCAGCTCGAAGAAGCCAGGACTGGACCGAGCACTTCCTCCCTGATGACACCAGCGGCACCGGTTCAAGGACTTCCCCTCACGTCAACGATCAGCACAGGCAGAACCCCCTCATCGGGGCCCGGGCCCGAGCCGGCGCCACCCGCCACGATTCCTTCAGGAATGGCGATCCCCCCGGGCGATCCCACGCGCGCCTCGGTGGCGGCCTATTTCCAGGCCGTCGAAGCCATCCAGCCCCCAGCCAGCGGCGACCCTGAAACCCTGGCTCAGCAGGTGGTGGCTGGCCTCGCCAAGGGGGACATGTCGGGCTTCGATGGCATGATCCAGCAGGCCAAGATGGCAAGGGAACGCGTGTCCGCCATCACACCGCCCCAGCCTTGCGCCGCCTATCACCGGGAGAGCCTCGCGAGCCTGGACGCGGGTCTGGAGTTGATGCGCGACATGAAGAATGCTCTATCCACCTCTGGCCAGGATGCCGCGGCCATTCAGCTCGCGGATCGGGCCTATGCCTTGAAGGCTCGCGCGGACGCGCTTCAGATCCAGGAGAACGCGCTGAAGCAGCGGTATGGGGTGATGAAGTAACAGAGCGTGGCTGATATCATTCCTTAACGGCCCACCGGGCCGTTTCTTTTTGCTGGATGCCCATGAACCTCTTGGAACAAATCGCCCGCCGCCGCACCTTCGCGATCACGGGGCCCCCTCCGCGATCGAGCGAAGCGAGGAGCGGGAGCACAGTCCAGTGGACTGTGCGATCGGGGGGTAGTCATAAGATGGCGGGACTAGGGATGAGGAAATAGAAGTGAACATCCAACAAGAAATTCAGCGCCGCCGCACCTTCGCGATCATCTCCCACCCCGACGCGGGCAAGACCACGCTCACGGAGAAGCTGCTGCTCTATGGCGGCGCCATTGACCGGGCGGGTTCAGTCAAGTCACGGGAAGGCGGGGCGGCGGCCCATTCGGACTGGATGAGCATCGAGCAGGAGCGCGGCATTTCGGTCACGTCGGCGGCCATGCAATTCGAGTACCAGGGCCACTGCATCAACCTGCTGGACACGCCGGGCCACCAGGATTTCAGCGAAGACACCTACCGCGCGCTGACCGCCGCCGATTCGGTGGTGATGCTCCTGGACTGCGCCAAGGGCGTGGAGGAACAGACGAAAAAACTGTTTCGCGTGGCTAGTGAGCGCCATCTCCCGATCTTCACCTTCGTCAACAAGCTGGACCGCCCTGGCCGCGAGCCGGTGGAATTGATAGATGAAGTGGAAGAACTCTTTGGATTGCATGCGGTGCCCATGACCTGGCCCATCGGCAGCGGCACGGACTTCAAGGGCGTTTATGTGCGCGCCACCGGCCGCATCCAGCTTTTCGAGCGGGCCAAGGCCGGCCGCAAGGCCCGCATGGTGGGCGAGGGCAGCCTGGAAGATCCGGAAATCTCAGGCCTGCTCACGAAAGCGGAGCTTCAGCAGCTCAAGGACGACGTGGATCTCATGAACCACGTGCTGCCGCCCTTTGACCAGGGAGCATTCCTGGCGGGGAAGCAATCGCCCATGTTCTTCGGCAGCGCCGTGAACAATTTCGGCGTGGCGGACTTCCTGGATGAATTCCTGAATCTCGCGCCGCCCCCCGGTCCGCGGCCCCTCATGGATGGCGGCGCCGTGGAGCCCGAAAGTCCTTTCACGGCCTTCGTCTTCAAGGTGCAGGCCAACATGAACAAGGCCCACCGCGACCGCGTGGCCTTCGCGCGCATCGTCAGCGGCCATTTCGAGCGGGGCATGGACGCGCTGCACGTGCGGGAGAAGAAGAACATCAAGCTCAACTACCCGCACATGTTTTTCGGCCGCGAGCGGCAGATCGTGGACGAGGCCTGGCCCGGCGACATCCTGGGCCTCATCAACCCGGGGCTCTTCCGCATCGGCGATGTGCTCAGCGCCGCGGGCCCTCTGGAATTCCACGCGGTGCCGCGATTTTCTCCGGAGCAATTCTCCTCCGTCCGCCTCGCCGATCCCGGCGCCCGCAAGGGCTTTTTGAAAGGCTTGGGGCAGATCGCCGAAGAAGGCGTGGTGCAGGTCTTCTGGCCCAAGGGCGGCGCGCCGCTGCCGATCCTCGGCGCCGTGGGCAAGCTGCAGTTCGAAGTGCTGGCCCATCGCCTGAAGGAGGAATACGCCTGCCCGGTGATCCTGGAATCCCGGGGTTTCCAGATGGCCCGCTGGCTGCGCGGAGGCTGGCCCGATCCCACGCGCTTCTGGGGCGAACTAGTGGAGGACAGCGAAGGCAATCCAGCCATTCTTTTCGAAAACGACTGGCAACGACGCACAACCGCGGAGAAGAACCCTGATATCGAGTTTCTGGAGCATCCGTCGAAATGAACAGGCCCCAAGATGCCCAGGGCCATTGGGTTTAAGTTGGGACCGACTCAACTTCATGGGACCCTTTAGGAAGTGGTCGCGCGTGGGGGCACACGATGGCCCACTTGAGCAAAGCAGGGTATGGCTGGCCTTGATCCACTGCATCCCCTTCATCCTTGTTTAATTCGCGTCATTCGCGGTGATCTTTTCAAGAAATAAGCCCTAGGCCCCGCCCAGCGCCATTTCTTCAAGTAAAATCGAGAGCCCCGCGCTGCTGCCGTACCAGCGGAGATCGCTGCCCAGAGCTGCGATGCGCGTGAGGAAATCCCGGAGGTTGCCGGCGAAAGTGATCTTGTCCACGGCCTCGCACAGGACGCCATCGCGGATGCGGAGGCCTGAGGCGCCCACGCTCATGTCGCCGCTGACAGGGTCCACGGTGTGCAAGCCCATCAACTCGGTGATGAGCACGCCGTTGCCCGCCATGCGGTACAACTCTGCGGCGGACTTCTCGCCGGCCTTCGGAAAAAGGTTGAACAGCGTCACGCCCGGATTGCCGCCGAGGCCGCGGCTGGCGGTGCCCGTGGGGGCCTCGCCCATTTCAGCGGCAGTCTTCAGGGTGTGCAGGTAGGTCTTCAGCACGCCGTCTTCCACCAGCACGTTGCGGCGGGTGGAGAGGCCCTCGCCGTCCCATGGTTCGCTGCCCAGGCCCTTCGGCAGGCGGCCGTCGTCAATCAGGGTGAGCAGGGGCGATGCGATGAGCGTGTCTTTCTTGCCCGCGAAGAGGCTGCGCTGCTTGAGCACGGATTCCGCCGAGAGCATTCCCGCGATGATGCCGAAGAGGTCCACGGCCACTTCCGGGTGCAGCACCACGGGATACTTGCCCGCGGGCAGGGGCTTTGGATTCAATTTCTGCTCTCCTTTGGTGGCGGCTTCAAAGCCCACCGCCGCGAGGTCGAAGCTGTCCGGATGGCGTCCCATGTCCCAGTGCCAGGAGGCTTGGCGGTCTTCGCCCTCGGCCACGGCCAGTTCAATGCTGGCGGAACAACTGGAGGCCAAGTCATGGGCCCGCACACCTTTTTGCGTCAGGAGCAAGGATGCGCCTTCGCCATCAGCCCAGGTGGCGCCGCGCACGGCCACGACTTTGGCCGAAGTCTTTCGCGCTGAGTCCTCCAGCGCATGAGCCCGGGCGATTCTTTGCTCAGCGGTGAGAGCCGCGCCCCGGCCATCAAAACGGCTGGGGAGATCGTCCACGCCCTCGGGGTCCGCCTGCCGGATCCAGGGGTCCTCGTCGCCCAACTCAGACAATTCCCAGGCTTGAGTGAAGAGGTCCTTGAAATCCGCGCGGGAGAGATCCGTGGTTGTGGCGGAACCCACTTTTATCCCCTTGTCCCCCGAACGCAGGACCCGGACGCCGACGCCGCCGCGCTTGGAGACGCTCAGGTCCTCCAGCTCGCCGTTCTGCACCTTGGCCTTGCGGGAACGGGAGACAGACACAAAGGCCTCTGCTCCGGCCGCGCCAAGCTTTTCAGCGTGGCGGATGCCTTCCAGCAGCCGGGATTCCAGGGATTCGGGGAGGAGCGTTCGAAGCATCTTGGGCCTATCGAAATGAACTACGCGGAGGGCAGCTGAGGTGCGGAGGGTGGCGGAGAATGGTGTCTAAAAAAGCTCAGATCACTTGCGGCAGCGGTTCTGCGGTGCCGCCCACCACCAAGGCCGGCACCAGGATCGTGGGCAGGGCGTCGCTGACGGGCACGCCTTGGCCATCCTTGCCGCAGGTGCCGATGTCGAAGTGGTGGAGGTCCGAGCCGATGCGTGTGAGGGAAGCCAGCACTTCGGGTCCGCAGCCGGTGAGGGTGGCGTTCTTCACGGGATACATCGCCACGCCCTTTTCCACCCAGTAGCCTTCGGTGACCTGGAAGACGAAGTTGCCGGTGACCGTGTCCACTTGGCCGCCGCCCATGTGCTTCACCAAAAGGCCGCGATCCAGATCCTTCAGGATGGCCTCGGGCGCTTCGTTGCCGGGCGCGAGAAAGGTGTTCCTCATGCGGGGGATGGGAATGTGGCGGTAGCTTTCCCGGCGGCCGTTGCCCGTGACCTCGCGGCCCATCTTCCGGGCCGTCTTGCGGGACTGGAGATAGTTCTTCAGGATGCCGTTTTCAATGAGCACCACGCGGCTCACGGCATTGCCTTCGTCGTCCATGCTCTGGCTGCCGCGCTTGAAGGGCAGGGTGCCGTCGTCAATGATGGTCACGCAGTCCCCGGCCACCCGCTGGCCCAGTTTTCCCGCGAAGGCGCTCATGCCCGCCAGCGCGAGATCCGCTTCCAGCCCATGGCCGCAGGCTTCGTGGATCATGGTGCCGCCGGCCGATGAACTGAGCACCACCGGGAACGTGCCCGCCGGCGCGGGCTTGGCGTCCAAGGCCTGGATGCTCAGGCGCACGGCCTCCTTGACGATCTTCGCCACGGCCTCCTCGCTGAAAAGTTCAAACCCCCTCGTCTCGCCCAATGCCTGATAGCCGCTCTGGAGCTGTACGCCATCGCCGGAGGTAGCGTTAAGGCGCAGCACGCCTTGAGTGCGATGATCCGCGCTGAGGCTGGTGCGCCAGGCGCCATCCTTCCATTCGGCGGAGGCGATCCAGACGCTTTGGGTGGAATCGCCGTAGCCCACGGACACCTGCTTGATGGCACCGGGGCGGAGGCTTTCGCCGTGCTCCCGCGCCAGGGTTTCCGTGCGGCGCACCAGGGCCACTTTTTCAGACAATGGGACTGCCGCTGGGTCTAATTCCACGGGGCTGGGGGTGGGATGAACGAAGGCCTGCAAATCAGGGATGGAGGTGGCGGGCCCAGTTCCAGGCGCGGCCAATAGCTTGGCATCTTCCAATAACTCGTCAAAAGTGGGCGCTATCAGGTCCGCGAAGCGCGTGGTCTCCCCTTCCATCACGCGGAGGCTGGCGCCGAAGGTCTCGCTGGCGGCCACGTCCTCCATGCGGCCGTCGTCCATGCCCAGGGCGCAGGCGCGCCGGGTTTCCACGAAGACCTCGCCGTACTGCCCGCCTTTGGAAAGCAGGGCTTCAAGGATCTGCCGTAGCTCTTCGGGAGAAAATTTAGAATTCATGCGGTCCTTCCAACGGCGCTGCCGGGCAATCCTCCAGGTTGACAGAAGGCGGGCTTCGGCCCGATCAAGGATTTCCGCGAGGTCGCGGCCATCATTCACGATCACCTCATCCGCATGGAGCGCTTTTTCCGCGTCGTGGCTTTGGGAGCGCAGGCGCGCGAGGGCCGCGTCCTTGGGCAGTTCATCCCGCCCCAGCAGGCGGCGCAGGCGCAAGTCTTCCGGCGCGGTGACAACCCAGAATTCATCGAAGTGATGGGTCCGCCCTCGTTCCACCCACAGGGCGGCATCCAGCACCGCGCCCTTGGTGTCAGCCGGAAGCGCCGCCAGGCGCGCCTCCCGAAGGCTTTCGATGTGGGGATGGAGGATGGCGTTGAGGCGCGATCGGGCTTCGGCATCATTGAAAATTTTTTCGCCTAGAAGACTTCGATCCAGGCTGCCGTCGGCCTTCAGAATTCCGGGGCCGAAAACGCGCGCCACTTCCGCCAGACCCTCCCCGCCTGGTTCGACCACTTCGCGGGCCAGCTGGTCCGCGTCAATGACCGCCCAGCCCCGCGCCGCCATCGCCTGGGCCACGAAACTCTTCCCCGCCGCGATGCCGCCACTGAGGCCGAGGACGGGGAAGGGTGGATTCAGCATCGCTCAATAGTAAGGCAGTGGGCGGTGGGCAAGCAGGCTCAAGTCCCAAGTCCCAAGTCTCAAGTCTCAAGTCATGAGTCGAGAGTCGAGAGTCGAGAGTCGAGAGTTGAGAGTTTAGGGTCGAGGGTTGGCATCAACGCTTTAGCCAGCGCCGTTTCAGGAAACCGTCACTTCCAGCGTGTACTCCTCTCCAACTGAGTTCAGCTCAGTGGTGTCCACCACGAAGAAGATGGTCTTGGTCTCCTGGGTTGGGTTTTTGTAGCGGGCTTCGGGATTGCCGGTCTTGATCTTGTTCTGGAGCATGCCTGCTTCCATATCCCCCCACTTGTTGACCGTGCGGAGCACGAACCAGCCTTCGTGGAGCCCCCGCAGGCGCATGTGGACGGACCCGCCGGCGGGGACGTCCATGCGGTAGGCCTTCCAGCCGGAAACATCCGCCACTTTGTCCTTCACCCTGAGGGAACCCGGGGGAAGGGCCACAGCGGGCAGAACACTGCCTGTGTGGCGGGACTGGGTGCGGATTTTCGCGTCCAGTCCCGTGAAGGCGAGATCCCGGGCCGGGTCGGCCATGCGGGTGGTGGATGGACCCGGGACGCTGGGCAGTTTGGAAGCGTCCACCTCTTTGAAATCCCCTGTGGCAGCGGCCAGCAGCGGGATAGTGAGAAGCATGAATGAACGGCGCATGGGAACCTCCGTGTTCTTTATCCACTATGGGTGTGCCGCGACCTGGGGCAAGGCTCCCGGTTCCGGTACACTCGAAACGAACCCCTTTCGAGGCCTCCGTGAGCGAATCATCCCCCGAACAGGCAATGGATCTGGCCCAGCTGGAAAAGCCCATCCTGGAACTGGAAGCCGAAATCCGGGCCCTGGACATGGACCCGAGCCAGTCGTCCAAGAAGGAAAAGCTCGAAAAAAAACTGAAAAAACTGAAGGGCGAGGCTTTCGCCAATCTCACGGACTGGCAAAGAGCCCAGTTGGCGCGCCATCCCAGGCGGCCCTACACGCTGGACTACCTCGAGCGCATCTGCGATCGCTTTGAAGAGATCCACGGCGACCGCGCCTTCAGCGATGACGCGGCCATCGTGGGGGGCCTGGGCTGGATAGACGGGAACCCGGTCATGATCATCGGCCAGCAGAAAGGCCGGGACACCAAGCAGAAGATCCTCCGCAATTTCGGGATGCCCCGGCCCGAGGGCTACCGCAAGGCTCTGCGCTTCATGCAGCTGGCGGAGAAATTCCAGCGGCCCATCCTCTGCCTCATTGATACTCCTGGCGCTTATCCGGGTGTGGATGCGGAGGAACGCGGCCAGGCGGAGGCCATCGCCCGCAACCTGCGCGAGATGGCCAAGCTGCGCGTGCCCGTGGTGGCGGTGGTCATCGGCGAAGGCGGCTCCGGCGGCGCCCTGGCCCTGGGCGTGGCGGACCGCGTGTTCATGATGGAAAATGCGATCTACTCCGTCATTTCGCCAGAAGGCTGCGCCTCGATCCTTTGGAAAGACCCAGCCATGGCTCCCCAAGCGGCCAGCGCCCTGAAGCTCACGGCCCCGGCGCTGGTGGAGCTGGGTGTCATTGACGGCATCATCCCGGAACCCCTGGGTGGCGCCCATGGCGATTGGGACGGCGCCGCCATGGCGCTGAAGGATGCGGTGGGCCAGGCCTTCGCGGAACTGTCGGAAATGACCCCTGAAGATCTCGTCGAGGCCCGCTATCAGAAATTCGCTTCCATGGGCAGCGTGGGCTAGCGGTGCCGGGCCCTGCCATTGCTAGCGCCAAGCCCTGGCGCCTCCGCCGTGACCTCCCGCCTGGGCCAGAGCCCTGGGCTCGCCTGAGCAGGGATTGGGATCTGGATCCGAAGGCCGCGCGCCTGGCCTGGCTGCGGGGGCTGGATCATCCGGATGAGATGGCCTGGAGGCTGGATCCAATCTGGTCCCGCTGCACGGACCCCTACTTGCTGCCGGGCGTGGGCGAGGCGGTGGCTTGCATCCGCCAGGCCATCGAACAAGGCCGTTCAATCTGCGTCTACGGGGACTACGACGTGGATGGAGTCACCGCCACCGCCTTGCTGGTGCGGGTGCTGGAGCGGTTGAACGCCAAGGTCAGCTTTTTCATCCCCAACCGTTTTTCAGATGGCTACGGCCTGCACCTGGACTGCATCCGCGAATTGCAAGGGGCCCTTCATCCAGACCTTCTCATCTCGGTGGATTGCGGCGTGCGCAGCTTGGAAGAAGTCCGCGCCAGCTCTGAGCTGGGCCTGGACTGGATCATCACGGACCATCATTCACTTGGCACCCAATTGCCATCCGCGAGAGCTGTTGTTCACCCCCAGCTTGGGGAGTACCCGAACCGTGGCCTCGCGGGCGTGGGCGTGGCCTTCAAGCTGGCCCAAGGGCTGCTGGATGCGGCCCCGGACCAAGCTTTCCTGGATGGCCTGCTGAAGCTCGTGGCCATCGGCACCATCGCCGACATGATGCCCTTGCATGGGGAAAATGCCTTGCTGGTGCGCCGGGGGCTGGAGGCCCTGCGAGGCACCAACGGGCCCGGCCTCGCGGCTCTGCTGAAGGCCGCTCGCATCGAAAGTGGCAGCACAGTCCGCGCTCAGGACGTCGCCTTCGGCGTGGCGCCCCGGTTGAATGCCGTGGGGCGCATGGGGGGCGCGGAGGATGCGGTGCGGTTGCTGTTGACCCGGGATCTCGCAGAAGCCCAAACCCTCGGGCGCAAAGTGGAATCCCTGAACGCGGAGCGGCGCCAGATCCAGCGCCAGCTCGCCATGAACCTCAACGCGCCCAACGGTGAGGATTTTGATCTTGTGGTCGAACCCTCCGCCCACAAAGGCGTCATCGGCATCGTGGCAGGGCAGCGCATGCGCGAAAGCGGGCGTCCCACGGGCGTCTGCACGGTGCTGGACGGCATCGCGCAATGTTCGCTGCGGGCGCCGGAAGGCTTTGACCTGAGCGAGCTGCTGCAATTGGCGGCGCCATTCCTGCTGAGCGGAGGCGGCCATCGGGCCGCGGCCGGCATGAGCTTCGACCTGGCCAAGCTCCCCTTCGTGCGCCAGAGTCTGCAGCGTGGAGCGGCTTTGCAGGCGCGGGGTTTGAGATCGCCCAGTCTCCCGGTGGATGGCCTCGGCGCGGCACAGGTGCCGCGCCCCGAAGCCCTGGACATTCTGGAACCCTTCGGCCAGGGATTTCCTCCTGTTCTGGTGGTGATGGAGGGGGCCCTTCAGGCCACGCCCCAGTCTTTCGGCAATGGCCATGTCAAACTTCGCCTTATGGGCCTCGCGGAACCCTTGACCTGGTTTTCTGGAGCGGAAGCCACCGCTGGTCTGGGGAAGGGCGATCCCATCCGCCTGGCTTGCACAGTGCAGGATCAGCCCAGGTGGGGGCGTAGTTTCCTGGTGGATGCTCCGGTGGCGAGGGAGGCGGACGCGTGACTTCCCTCAAATGGGCTTCCGCCCGGAACCCGATGTGGACCGCCGTGGGCTGGCTCCTCGTCGCTGGAACCATCGGCGCTTGCTTCATCTACATTGGCCATGGCCCCAAAATCGTGGCGCCCAAGGACAATGTATTTCCTGGCGCGCCCAAGGGCATCCGCGGCACCATCACCGAGCAACTGGATAATGGCCGCTTCATCCTCTCCTATCGCACCATCGAAGGGCAGGAATCGGATCTGCATCTGCAGGGCGTCTCCGGAGCATTGGAAGAACCAGACGTGAGATGGGCCATGGAATCCCCCGCCGCCCAGCGGCAGGAGGGGAGGTGGACCCTCCAGGCACCCATGGATATCCAGGGCATCGCTCCCGGAGGGGCCGTTCTGGGCCGGGGTCGCGTCGAGGGAGGCGGACCCGCCCTGCGTTGGGTGAAAGGGGCCTGGGAGGGGCTGGCGCCGCTCCACTGGGAAAACCTGGAGGGCGGCGGCAAGGGGCGCTGGGTGCTGCCAGCAGGCTGGACGCGCTCCAGTGATGGGCGCATGGAAGTGAAGAAAGGTCCTGTGACCTGGGAATCCACGGAGGGCGGGCCCCTCTTGCGCATGGAAGCCCAAAGCCTCTGGGCCAAGTCAGCCTTCCAGGAGGGGCAGTTCCGCAAGGTGAGGGCCGAGGTCCAGGGCGGCACCGTCCAGGCAGACGTCGCGGAACTGAAAACCGACCGTTTCAGCTGGCCCGGGCATTTGAGTTTCGAACGGGATGATGGCTGGAAGGGCGATGCCGCTGGTGGCTTTGCTCCAAGGCCGAAACCTGGAGCCAGCTTGGATAGCGTCGAATTGAGGCAATTCCAGGCTCATCGCGCGGTGCCCGGAGGGCAGGAAAGTCTGAGCGCGAACGGAGTCCGCTGGACCAAAGCTGGCCAGCAATTGGTGGGCAACGTGATCTGGGATCAGCCCCTGGATGCGGTGCGCCTCCGCCTTAAAAGCCCCCGGGTTCTGCTGCGGGAGCAAGCCGGCGCTGATTTACCCGCGGACCTGGCGGTGGGTGAAGTCCGGGCAGAAGGGTCGGCGCTGCTCACCTGGGGCAGGCGAAGCCTGAGCACCCCCCGCGCCGTGGTGCAAAGGGCCACCGGCAGTTGGAAGCTCCAGGCCCCGGTCTACGGCCGCAGTGAGGAAGGCAGCTTTTCAGCTGGAGCCGCCTCTGGCGGGCCCCATCATTGGAGCTTCGAAGGCCCCGTGGTGGCCGATCTTTTTGGGGGGGGAAAGCTCCGGGGAGCCAAATTGCAATGGGCGGATGCGGTCCCAGGCGCTCTGCCCACATGGAGCCTGCAAGGGCGTCCCGCCACTTGGACCCGGCTTCGGGAACGGCTCACGGGCCTTCGGATCCTGCGCCAGGGAGACCGGTTGCGATTCCCTGAAGGCATCATGGGGTCCATGGCGGCCAGCCAAGGCGATATGACCCTGCGAGCCGACCAGGGGGATTCCAATCTTGCCAAGATCACCCTCTCGGGCCATGTGGAGTGCCAGGGTCTGGGATGGCGGCTCAAAGCGGACCGCATTTCTGTGCTCTTGGGTCCGGGCCGCATCGTCAAGTCCGTGCGGGCGGATGGAGGCGTCCTGTTGCGGGGCAGGATGGGCGAGGGCCGGGGTGAAGCCCTGGACTTGGATATCAATTCCCAGATGGCCCGCTGGCAGGGCCGGGTCCGGGGGCTAGCTGAAACCGATGCTTTCTGAGACCTTGAGCCATGACTGAAACCTGCTTGGAGGCAAAAAACCTGAAAAAGACCTTCGGGGACCGCGTCGTGGTGCGGGACGTGAGCCTGGCGGTGGCCCCCGGGGAGGTCGTCGGATTGCTGGGCCCCAATGGCGCGGGCAAGACCACCACGTTCTACATGGTTGTGGGGGTCGAGGCAGCCGATGAGGGCCAGATCTTCTGGCAGGGCAAGGACATCACCCAGCAGCCCATGCATCGCCGCGCCCGCCTGGGCATCGGATACCTGCCCCAGGAGTCCAGTGTATTCCGGGGGCTGACGGTCTGGGAAAACCTCATGGCTCTGGGGGAACTGCAGCCAATCCCCCGGGCGGATCAGATTTCAAGATGTGAAAGGCTGCTGGCAGATTTCCATCTGGGAAAGGTTCGTAACACTATGGGCATGAGCCTTTCCGGGGGAGAACGCCGGCGGTGTGAGCTGGCGAGGGCCCTGGTGACGGATCCCAAAATCATGTTGCTGGACGAGCCCTTCGCCGGCGTTGACCCCAAATCGGTCATGGAAATTCAAGCGCTAATTCATGATTTGAGGGAACGTGGCATTGGCGTGCTCATCACCGACCACAATGTGCGAGAGACCTTGCACATCGCCGACCGGGCCTATATCTTGGCCGATGGAATGATCATGAAACAGGGGCTGCCGAAAGAGATTGCCGAAGATCCGGATATCCGGCGGGTCTATCTCGGTGAGCGGTTCAAGCTGGATTAGGATACAAAACGACATGGCCCAAGGCCCTTACCTCACCCAGCGACTCTCTCAAAGCCAAACCTTGGCTTTGACCCCGTCCATGCAGCTCAAACTGAAGCTCTGGCAGATGAATCTTCAGGAGCTGAGCCAGACCGTGGAGCGGGAGCTGGAGGAAAATCCCCTGCTGGAATTGGCCGAGGAGGGCGACGAGATTCCCACCTTGGAGGCCCTGGAGGAGGGCCACGATTCCGACGTGAGTCAGGATGCCCAGGATGCGGTGGCCCAGGAAGGCCTGGAGGTGGCGGAGGGCATGGACACGGTGGATCTGGGACCCCTGCTGGACTCGGCCACGGAGATGAACCCGGAATCCGATCTGGAGGCCTTCACCGAGGAAGGCGTGGCCCAGGTCCAGGAAGTGGATATGGCTGCCGAGAACAGCTGGGACACGGACCTGCCCCGCACCAGCACACTGCCGGATGATGAGCGTACGTCCTGGGAGGATCGGCTTACCTCCAGCGAGACTCTGCAGGAGCATCTGGTTTCCCAGTTGCACGAAACCCTGGATGAAGAGGACCCGCGCATTCTCCAGCTGGAACGGCTCATCGAGAACTTTTTGGATGCCAAGGGTTTCCTCCGCATGAATCCCGATGAACCCGGCGAAGCCACGCCCGAGGCTCTCGCCGCAGAGATGGACGTCAGCGTCGAACAGCTCAACGGCCTGCTGGAAATCCTCCAAGAGTTCGATCCCAGCGGCGTCGGCTGCTTCACGGTGCAGCAGTCCCTGCTGTTGCAATTGAGCCACGCGGGCGCCGAGCCCGATGACCTGGCGGTGCGCATCATCCGGAACCACACGGATCTGCTGGGGCAGAAGGACCACACCAAGCTCAAGAAAGTGCTCCAATGCGATGACGCGGAGCTGGATGAGGCTCTGGCTGTGCTGCGCCACCTGCATCCGGCCCCTGGCCGAGCTTTTGATCCCGAGGGCGACCGGGTCGTGAAGCCCGACATCGTGGTGCTGAAAGGCGAGGACGGCGGCTGGAAGGTCTACCTGAATGATGAAGGCCTGCCCCGCCTGCGAGTCAGCGGCGAGTACAGGAATTTCCTGGCTTCTTCGGATGTGAAGGGCGACAAGGACTTCATCCGTGAACGCTACCGCTCCGCCCGGGACTTCATCCGCGGCGTCGAGGATCGCAACCGCACGGTGTTGCGGGTTTCCCTGGCCATGGTGGAATTGCAGCGGGAATTCATGGAAAAAGGCGTTGAAGGCCTCCGACCCATGGTGTTGCGGGATGTGGCCGAGGCCACGGGATTCCACGAAAGCACCATCTCCCGGGTGGTGAAGGCCAAGACCATCCATACGCCCCAGGGCCTCTTCGACATGAACTATTTTTTCAGCGCGTCCTTGGGCTCTGATACCGGGACCGACGTGAGCGCCACGGTGGTGAAGCACCGCATCAAGGCCCTGGTGCAGGCAGAAGAGCCATCCAGGCCCCTGTCCGATGAAACCTTGGCGAAACTCCTGGCACAAGATGGCATCCAGGTGGCGCGCAGGACCGTGAACAAGTACCGTGAGGAACTCAAAATTCCACCTGCGTCACGACGGCGGCAGAGGTAGATGAATTCATGCAGCGGGGTCTCAAGCAGTGCCGGGTGGCGGGGCTGTCCCGTCCCTCGGAATGCGCGTCCCAGTTGTTTTTCCGGGCACAAGCCCACTGAAGGAGGGAACGATGAAGATCAATTTCACCGGTCGCCACGTTGAAGTCTCCGAGGCCCTTCGGATCGCATCCAGGGAACGCCTCGAGAAGATGACCACCTTTTTGGATGACGTCATTGATGTCCACGTGATCTTTTCCGTGGACAACCATCGTCATTCCGTGGAGGTGTCGCTCAAGACCCGTCACGACACCTTCGTGGCTTCCAGTGAATCCTCCGACATGTACAAGAGCCTTGCCCAGGCCATGGACAAGCTCGATGCCCAGGCCCACAAGCGCCACGACAAGAAAGTCACCGTGGAGCACGTGGGCAAGCCCGAAATCCCTGAAGAGGCCGTCGAAGCCGCGGAAAACTGATGGAACCACGAATGGCGCGAATGAACGCGAATAGCGTGGGAAAAGCCATGAATCCACAGATTGCACCGATTTACACAGATTAAAACATGAGGGGCGGAGAAATGATGATCGTGCCCGGTATGTAGCATGGTCCGCCCCGGCCTCGCCGGGGCCGCGCGACTTTTGTCGCGCGGGTTTTCAGGGCGGCGGCGGCCTCGCGCCTTCAGTGCGGGAAGAGCCGCCGCCCTGAAAACCGGTTGGACCATGCGAGGTGATGAGGAGATTGATCCTCCCTTCTCCTTCATGGTCGGCGTCCATCAATGAATCTGTGGAATCTGTGAAATCTATGGATCACCTTTTGTTGTTGATTCGCGTTCATTAGCGGCATTCGCGGTTCCAGTTTTTTCGTGGTCCCCATCGCTATTGGTCCGCTGAGCCACGGAGCGGCTAAACTGGTAGTTCATGGAGCGCCTTGATGCCTGACCCAACCCACCTCTATGCCCCCAAGGACACCACGGAACCGACCCAGGTCTGCGAGAAGTGCAGGAGCAGGTACACCATGGAGCACTTCAACCATGGCATCGAGAGCGAGGCCTCCATCTGCCGCCGCTGTCTGCGGATCATGGGATACCAGGTTTGATGTTGGCTCCCTCTGCCACCGGGATGGACGTCACCGGCACCATCCTCGACAAGGTGGAGCAGGGCATCCGCCTCACCGAAGACGAGGCGCTCCACCTGCTGGAGCACGGGACGCTGGCGGATCTCGGCGTGGCGGCCACCACCGCCCGGAACCGCCACACCGATCCGGCCAAGGTCAGCTACATCATTGACCGCAACGTCAACTACACCGATGTCTGCAATGTCTATTGCACGTTTTGCGCCTTCTACCACAAGCCCGGCGACACGCGCGGCTACGTCCTGACCAGGGAACAGCTTCGCCAGAAAGCCGAAGAGACCAAGGCCCTGGGTGGAACGGGCTTCCTGCTCCAGGGAGGCGTGAATCCCGACCTGCCCTGGGACTACTACCTGGACCTGGTGCATTACCTGAGCCATGACCTGGGCATCTGGGTGCATGGGTTCTCCCCCGTCGAGATCCAGATGATGGCGAAACTGAGCGGCCAGTCGCTGCGGAAGACTATCGAAGACCTAAAAGACGCCGGACTGGGCTCCATCCCCGGAGGCGGCGCGGAAGTCCTGGTGGCGCGGGTCCGCGCCAAGATCGCGCCGCTCAAAGGTGGCCCAGAAAAGTGGCTGGAAGTGATGGAAGCCGCCCACGAGGCAGGTTTGAAGCCCACG